>CAMBWJ010000059.1 GCA_945871545.1 uncultured Clostridia bacterium
CATCCCAGCACGGCGCTGACAAAGAAAAGCAGAATATAATTCTCAATGGCAACAGTCATAAGCACTCTCTCACTTTGCGCGTTCTTCTTTGGTATCCATGGGCGAGGGCTCTACGCTGCGCTGAATTCTCTCCATGCGCAAATCCAATTGTTCTCCCATGGCTGCGCAGTCATAGAGCTCTTTCGCAATCTGATCTGTGATGACGACATTCTTCTTATAGCGAATCTTGTGTTCCAAGCTGGCCCACCAATCCATCGAGATCGTGCGGAACTGCACCTCCACCTTCATCGGTTTTTTCTGATTGTGCAGGTAGATCGGCGTTTCCACGATCAGGTGCAAACTGCGATAACCGTTTGGCTTGGGATTCTGAATATAGTCCTTCCTCTGGATCAGCACAATGTCATCTTGGCGGAGAAAGGCGTCTGCCAACATATAGATATCCGATTGATAGGAACAAACGACCCGCACGCCAGCGATGTCATTGATGTTCTGTTCGATGCTCTCGATGCTCAGGGGAAGCTGCTTGCGAGATAGCTTTTCGATGACGCTTTCAAGGGATTTCAATCGAGTCTTGATGCCTTCGATGGGATTGCGGTCGTATTGCAGAGAAAACTCTTCATTGAGCACCTGGAATTTCGTGGAAACCTCCATCATGGCGCAGCGATAGTACGCCATCAACTCTTTATAGGGCTGCGCGTAATCCAGCAACCATGTTCTGATGTCGCTCTGGAACAGGCGCGATAACAGAGTCTGGGTGAGGTTCGCGTGGTTGAGATCCAGCAGGGACATGCCACACCTCCATCTGCGTTATGGAACGCTGTGTTTTATGCATTTATGTTATCAAATTTGAAAGTCTTGACAATAGACACTTGATCGCAAGTGAACAAAAACTGGGCAGTTCGGTTTTTTTGCCTAAATATGCTATTGACGCTGCCGACGCCGTACAGAATCTATCTCCATTAGGCAAATCGCTCTCCATGCCTATCTTTCAGTCATTTTCGCGAAATTGCACATATCTTTTCAAACCGCCCTGCGCTATAATGAGCTTGAAAATTAGAACATCGTACCAACCAGAGAAAGGAGCAGAATCATGGACCAATTGGGAGAGGGCCTTCGCAAGCTGATTTTGGCCGGTGTCGGCGCGGCAGCCGCAACAAAGGAAAAATCAGAAGTTATTTTTCAAGAACTGGTCAGAAAAGGAGAACTTACTGTCGAACAGGGCCGGGTTCTCAACGAGGAACTCAAGCATAATCTTAGAGAAGCAATCCTGGAGAATGTGACCGTCAATGTTCTGGATATGTCCGAAGACATCATGAGCTCTGTCAAAGACATGGATGACGAACAACTTGAAGCGCTCAAGCAGTGCATACGCGACGCCGAACAGGCGCGCAAGGCCGAGGAAGTTTCCGAAGCAGTAGATGACGGCGAGAAAAATGACACGGAAGAACCCGTTGGAGAAGATATGGACTGACAGGAGGACAAATGCCAGTACGCAGTGCAAATCACACCGAAAACCGGCAACGCCTGATGGAGATCGTGGAGGTCGTGCGGCGCAACGATCTCATAAAGGGCATGACGCCGGAAAAGCTGTGTGCAGTCATCGAAGACCTGGGCCCAACGTTTATCAAGTTGGGCCAGATTCTCTCCATCCATTCGGATTTTCTGCCCAAGAACTACTGCGAGGCACTGTCGAAGCTGCACAGCGAGGTCGCGCCAATGCCCTATGAGCAGGTGGTATCGATGGTAGAAAATTCCTACGGACAGCCGCTGGAGGAGGTATTCGCCTCGTTCGACAGGACGGCGCTGGGCAGCGCGTCGATCGCGCAGGTTCACGCCGCCGAATTGCAAACGGGCGAGCGCGTCGTCGTCAAGGTGCAGCGAGAGGGCATTCACGATGTCATGAGCCGGGACATCATTCTGCTCAAGCAGGCGTGCCGTCTGTTAAAATACACCCCCGTCAGCGGATTGGTGGATTTCAATCAGGTGCTGGACGAGATGTGGCTGGTAGCGCAGGAAGAGATGAACTTCCAGACGGAAGCCGCCAATCTTGAGCGCTTCCATCGACTGAACGAAGATGTGGCCTTCGTCACATCGCCACAGCTGCACCGCGAATATACGACCACACACGTACTGGTAATGGAGCGCATCGATGGAATCGCCATCGACGATCATGAGGCGCTTCGCGCAGCGGGCTATGACCTTGCCGAGATCGGCGCAAAGCTGGCGGACAACTACGTTCGCCAGATCATGGAGGACGGCTTCTTCCATGCGGATCCGCATCCAGGAAACCTTCGCGTGCGGGACGGCAAGATCGTCTGGCTGGATATGGGCATGATGGGCAGTCTGTCGGAACGGGAGCGCGATCTGATTGGCAAGGTGATCATCGGAATCGCCCGGGGCGACATTAACGCCTGCCGGGATGCAGTGCTTGGACTGGGGAAATTCAGCGGCAAGGCAGATAAGAGAAAGTTGTACCGGGACATTGAGGATCTGCTGGACAAGTATGGAACGGCCGATCTGGGCAGTATGGATCCCGCCCAAGTATTTGACGATTTGACCGGAGTCATGAAGGCAAACCACATCTCCATGCCCAGCAGCCTCACCATGCTGGCGCGAGGTTTGGCGACCATAGAAGGACTCGTCGTTCGGCTCAATCCGGATCTGAATGTGATGAATGTCGTCACTTCCCGCATCGGCGGCAATCTGCTCCGAAACATCGATTGGAGAACCGAACTGGCACAGGATGCGCGCGCACTGTACGATAGCGCTCATAAGTCGCTGGAGATTCCTGCGCTGATGGCAGATGTCATGCGCACCGGCCTCAAGGGCGAGGCCAACCTGGGCATCGAGCACCACATCGGAACGGATATGGCACAGTTCGTGCGCGAAATCGCACGCAAGCTGTGCACGGCAATCATCTGCGCAGCACTCCTCGTCTGTGGGGGAATTATCCACAGTGCAGAACCCCTGGTAGGCGGCATCTCCTGGTATAGCCTGATTTGCTTTCTATTGTCCGCCGCGTTGTCGGCCTGGGAATTCTGGTGGAAAGGCCGCAATCAGGAATGAAGCACGGATTCTTATTTTGAATCGTATTGGAAGCCTGTGTCGCAGAGGTCTGAGACACAGGCTTTTTTGCCATCAGCTCTTGTCTTGCCGGAGAAATTTTGATATAATCTTGATAGAATTGAATCGGGAGAGGTGCAAACGATGGCGAGCCGCACGCGCAATGCAATCATGGACTCCTGTGTCCAGTTGTTGGAAGAACGTCCCATCAGCAAGATCTCCGTGAAGGATGTCGTCGAGGAATGCGGCATCAATCGCAATACGTTCTACTATCACTTTCAGGATCTTCCCACCCTGATCGAGACGATCGTTCAGGAGGAAGCGGATCAGCTGATTCAGAAGTACGCGACGGTTTCGTCCCTGAAGGAATGTCTCGAAATCGCCGTTGAGTTCACGCTGAAGTATCGCAGCGCGGCGATGAACATCTACAACTCCGGCAATCGGGACATCTTTGAACGCTGCCTGCTGAAAATCTGCGAGCACGCCGTCACAAAATATGTGGAGGCCGTGGACAGCGAGGCGCAGGTTCGCGAGGAGGACAAACAGATCATCATCCAGTCCTATAAGTGCGAATGCTTCGGCCACATCGTGAACTGGATGAACGAAGGGATGAAGGAGGATTTTCCAAAGTACTTTCACCGCTTGTGTGAGCTTCGAGAGGGAATGACCCGGGAGATGTTCCGAAGAAGTATGGATTCCTGAGCCTGGTATCGGGCGGCAGATCGAATCATCGACTGCTGCCCGATTTCTTTTTTGGCCAAATTGGACAGAATGCCCAATTTTTGAGCGGAGGCGGCAGTTTGCCCATTTGCCTGAGCGAACAGCTCTGCTATACTTCTGTTCTACAAAAGGGATCATCCAAAGGAGGAGAAATACATGCGCTCTGTCAAAGCACTCCGAACCGCCAAAATTGGCTATATCATCATTTCTGCGATCCTGTGCGCACTGGGGATTCTGCTCATTGCGAAGCCGGATATGTCGCTGTCGCTGATCGGCATCATCGTCGGCATTGTGCTGATTGTGTTCGGCGTGATCAAACTCATCGGTTACTTTTCCAAGGACCTGTACCGGCTGGCCTTTCAATTCGACCTGGCCTTCGGCATTCTGCTGATCGCACTCAGCGTTGTCATCCTGATCCGGCCGGAGAACATGATGAGCTTTCTGTGCATTGTGCTGGGCATCGCCATCCTGGCGGACGGCCTGTTCAAGATCCAAACTGCACTGGATGCCCGGCGCTTCGGCCTGCGCACCTGGTGGCTGATCCTTTCGCTGGCGATCATCGCGGGCGTCATCGGCGCAGTACTGGTGTTCCGGCCCACAGAGAGCGCCCGGATCGTCACGATGCTGTTGGGCATGTCGCTCCTGGCGGAGGGAATCCTCAACCTGTGCGTGGCGCTGTGCGCGGTCAAGATCATCCGCCATCAGCAGCCGGACGTCATCGAAATCGACATCGAGTAAATTGGAAGGGAGGCTTCTATTGCTATGCGTTTTTCCAAAGCGGTCGTCAAGTGCCGCATTCCCATACTGATCGTTGCGCTGATCTTGATGGTTCCGTCGGTGCTGGGCATGGCGGCCACCCGCATCAACTACGACATGCTCAACTACCTGCCCGACGACATGGACACGGTCATCGGCCAGGACGCGCTGTTGGACGACTTCGGCAAGGGCGCGTTCTCCTTCGTGATCGTGGAGGATATGCCGCTCAAGGACGTGGCCGCGCTGAAGGTGCGGATCGAGGAAGTGGATCACGTGGAGTCGGTCATCTGGTACGACTCCTTCGCCGATCTCTCCATCCCCATGGAGCTGCTGCCGGACAAGATCTACAACGCATTCAACTCCGGCGACGCCACGATGATGGCTGTGTTCTTCGACACCTCCACCTCCGCGGACGAGACCATGGACGCCATCCGGGACATCCGCGCGGTGGCGGGCAAACAGTGCTTCGTCTCCGGCATGTCCGCGCTGGTCACGGACCTGAAGGATCTATGCGAACAGGAGGAACCCATCTATGTCGGCATCGCGGTCGTGCTGGCCTGCGCGGCGATGATGCTCTTCCTGGACGGCTGGCTGGTGCCCTTCGTGTTCCTGGCGAGCATTGGCATGGCGATCCTGTTAAACCTGGGCACCAATTACTTCCTGGGAGAGATTTCCTATATCACGAAGGCACTGTCCGCCGTGCTGCAGCTGGCGGTGACGATGGACTACTCCATCTTCCTCTGGCATAGCTACAACGAGCAGCGCGAGCGCCTCGCCGACAACAAGGAGGCCATGGCCGCGGCCATCCACGAGACGCTGACCTCCGTGGTGGGCAGCTCCATCACCACCATCGCAGGCTTTGCGGCGCTGTGCTTCATGAGTTTCACGCTGGGCCGCGACCTGGGCCTGGTCATGGCCAAGGGCGTGCTGCTGGGTGTGATCGGCTGCGTGACCATCCTGCCCGCGCTGATCCTGGTGTTTGACAAGCCGCTGCAAAAGACGAAGCACCGCTCCATCATCCCCAGCATGGACGGCTTCGCCAAGGGCGTGACCAAGGTATTTCCGATCTTCCTGATCGTCTTCGTCCTGCTGGTCTATCCCGCCTGGTACGGCTACGACCAGACCAACGGCGAGGTCTACTACGACCTGGGCGAGTGCCTGCCGGAGGACATGGAGTACGTCATCGCCAACAGCAAATTGAGTGAGCTGTTTAACGTGGCGTCCACCCACATGCTGCTGGTGGACGCGCATCTGCCCGCAAAGACCGTCTGCGCAATGACCGACGAGATGGAGCAGGTGGACGGCGTGAAGTACGTGCTGGGGCTGGAATCGATCGTCGGCGCGGAGATTCCCGAGGCCATGATTCCCGCATCCATCAAGGAAATCCTGAAGTCTGACCGCTGGGAGCTGCTGCTGATCAACTCCGAATACAAGGTCGCCAGCGATGCGGTGAACGACCAGCTCGACCAGCTCACCGCCATCCTCAAAAAGTACGATGAGACCGGCATGCTCATCGGCGAGGCACCCTGCACCAAGGATATGATCGAGACCACCGACCACGACTTCCAGGTGGTCAATGCGGTCTCCATCCTGGCGATCTTCGTGATCATCGCGCTGGTGGAGAAGAGCCTGTCGCTGCCGTTCATCCTGATCTCGGTCATCGAGCTGGCGATCTTCATCAACCTGGGGCTGCCCCACTACCTGGGCCAGTCGCTGCCGTTCATCGCGCCGATCTGCATCTCGACCATCCAGCTGGGCGCGACGGTGGACTACGCCATCCTGATGACCACCCGCTACAAGGCCGAGCGCGCCTCCGGGAAGTCCAAGCGGGACGCCGTATCTATCGCCCTGAGCACCTCCACGCCGTCGATCATCGTCAGCGGCATGGGCCTGTTCGCCGCGACCTTCGGCGTGGCCGTCTACTCGGACATCGACATCATCAGCTCCATGTGCATGCTGATGGCCCGCGGCGCGATCGTGAGCATGCTGTGCGTGCTGCTGATCCTGCCCGCGCTGCTGATGCTCTGCGACGGATTGATTCGCCACACCACGCTGGGTATGAAAGTGAAAGCTGAAAAGGAGGTTGAATCTCTATGAAAAAGCGTATTCTGGCCGCCGTCGTCGCCGCGGCGATGCTGCTGACCGCGGTGCTCCCATGTGCGCTGGCGGAGCGCGAGGATAAAAAGGAAATGGTCTATGTGCTGGCGGACGCGACCGGCGAAGTCAATGAAATCATCGTCAGCGAGCATTTGTACAACCGCGACAGGGAGGCGCAGCTTCGCGACGTCAGCCGCCTGACGGACATCGAGAACGTCGGCGAGGACATGACCTTCACCACCGACGGCGACGCCATCCTCTGGAACGCCAACGGCAACGACGTCCGCTACGAGGGCGTCTCCACGGAGCCGCTGCCCGTAGACGTGCGCATCACCTACACGCTGGACGGCGCGGAGATCGCGCCCGAAGATCTGAAGGGCAAGAGCGGCCATCTGGTCATGCACATCGACTATTCCTCCAAGCAGACGGAGACGGTCAAGATCGGCGGCGAGAATGTCGAAATGCCCCTGCCCTTCCTGATGGCCACGGTGCTGCTGGCCGACGAGGACGTGTACAGCAACATCGAGGTCACCAACGGCCACATCGTGGACGCGGGCAACTTCACGATGGTCCTGTGCTACGGCCTGCCGGGCGTCAGCGAGGCCCTCAAGCTGGAGGACATCGAAGACCTCGACCTGGACATCCCCACCTCCGCCGAGATCCGCGCGGACGTGACGGACTTCAGTACCTCCGGAACCTACACCCTCGCCACCAATTCCATCTTCCAGGAGGAGGACGGCGAGCTGTCGCTGGATCTGGACGTCGACGAGCTGTCCGAGGATCTGAACGACGCGATCACCCAGCTGCTGGACGGCGTCGCCGAGCTGACGGACGGCATGGGCGAGCTCAAGGACGGCGTGGACGAACTCGCCGACGGCGTGGATGAACTGGCAGACGGCGCAGGCGAACTCAACGACGGCGCGGGCGAGCTGTCCGACGGTCTGGACGAGATCGATTCCAACAGCGACAACCTCGTGGACGCCGCGGCGCAGATTCTGCAGACCGTGCTGGACACGGCAAACGATTCGCTGGCCGAGTCGAAATCGGATTTCGATAAATTGGACATCGAGCTGAGAACGCTGACCGTGGAGAACTACGACGAGGAGATCGAGCGCCTGGAGCGCGAGCTGCTGGCGAATGTGGAGGACTACATCTACGAACAGGCGGACAGGACGCTGAAGAGCAAGGTAAACGCCGCCGTGTATGCGGAGGTCGTCTCCCAGGTGCAGCAGGCGGCGCGCGAAAAGGTCGAAGCGCAGGTCATCGCGGTCGTGGAAGCCGAGGTTCGCAAGCAGGTGGAAGCGGGTGCATCGGAGCTGGTCGCCTCCAAGGTGCTGGAAGGCGCACGGGCGAAGGTTCGTCAGCAGGTGGAAGCCGCTGTGGAAGCACAGGTGCAGGCCGCCGTGGAAGCCGCGGCACGCCAGAAGATTGAAGCCGCCGTGCGCAATCCCGACGAAGCGACGCTGAACGCCCAGATCGACCAGCAGATGCAATCTGCCGCGGTGCAGGCGGAAATCGACGCCAACGTGCAGCAGCAGATGCAGTCCGACGCGGTACAGGCCATGATCGACGCGCAACTGGAGCCTATCGTCCGCGAAAAGGTGGAGGCGGCGTACAGTGCGCAGATTCGGCAGCAGGTCGCGTCAAGCGTCAGGGAAGCAGTCACCGCCGAGGTGCGCGCCGCAGTCGAAGCTGAAATCCGCCGGGAAATCATGGCCGCACTGACGCAGCCCGAGGAGACGGAGGAGCCTGAGACAACGAATGCTCCGGAACCTGGCGACACACCTGAGCCTTCGATTGAACCTGCGCCCGCAAATTCGCCTGAATCAACGGATTCCGAAGAAAACGCCATTGAATTTCTCCCGCTGGATCTGCTGTTCCCCGCTGCGATTGCGGAGGGGGAGGATGTACAGGATCGAATCGA
>CAMBWJ010000060.1 GCA_945871545.1 uncultured Clostridia bacterium
CTTGCGAAACCGCGCACGCTGTCCATCATCCCCCTCGTCGCAGCCGTCGCGCTGTTCACCATGAGCAGCGACGTCGTGCGCCTGCTGTGCGGAGCCGGAACGAAGGCGTACAACGTAACCTTCAAGCCCGGCGTGTACCACATCGGCTCCGTATCGATCCAGGCCCCCTGGATTCTGATCTTCTCACTCACCGCCGTGCTGCTTCTGATCCTGTGGTTCATCCTGAACCGCACGAAGATCGGCCTCGCGTGGCGCGCCTCCGCGGAGGATTCCGACACCGCGCGCGCCTGCGGCGTGAACACCGGCTATTCCATGGCGCTCTCCTACATCCTCGGCTACGGCTTTGCGGCCGCTGCCGGCGTCATGGTGGGCATCCTCTACAATTCGATCACGCCCTCCCTGGGCGAGGTTCCCTCCTACAAGATGCTCGCGATCATCGTGCTCGGCGGCCTGGGCAATCCCTTCGGAACCGTCGTCGCCGGCCTGATCATCGGCCTTGCGGAGGTGCTCCTGAGCGTCTACACCAGCATTCCGATTCCGAAGGACGCAATCGCCTTCGTCGTCCTCATCCTGATGCTGCTGATCAAGCCGTCCGGTCTGTTTGGCCAGAAGAACAAGGTATAAGGAGGAAGCGGAATGAGCATTGCATATCTGTATTCCATCGCTTCAAAGGCGTCCATCTTCATCATGCTGGCGCTCTCCCTGAACATCATCACCGGCTATGCCGGACAGGCGATGATGGGTCAGGCGGCCTTCTTCGGCATCGGCGCCTACACCTCGGGCATCCTCACCCTCGCAGGCGTGAACTTCTGGCTCGCGCTGCTGGGCGGCATGCTCATGGCGGGGCTCTTCGGCGCAGTCCTCGGACTGATCTCCCTGCGCCTGCAGGCGGACTTCCTCGCCATCACCACCATCGGCATCAACTTCGTCATGGTCGCGCTGTTCAACAAAATGTCCATCACGGGCGGCTCGCTGGGCCTCGACGTTCCCAAGCCGGTTCTGTTCGGTGTGAAGATGATGCCCATGCACTTCTTCTATCTGACGCTGGTTCTGATCGTGATCCTCTGCCTGCTGATCGTGAAGATGCGCCGCAGCTGGTTCGGCATGGCGCTGGCGTCCATCAACAACGATCCCGTCGCGGCGCGCTCCTTCGGCATCGACGTCAACCGCTACCAGATTCTGACCTTCACCATCGGCACCGCCATCGCCGGACTCGCGGGCGGCATCTACGTGCACCGCATGGGCCACATCGCCAACACCGATTTCGCCTTTACGGTGTCGATCCAGATTCTCTCCATGGTGGTCATCGGCGGCATCGGGACGATCCGCGGCCCCATCTTCGGCGCGCTGCTGATCTCCTTCCTGCCGGAGTTTTTGCGCTTTGCGGACAACTACCGCACGCTGATCTACTGCGTGCTGCTGGTTCTGATCGTGCGCTTCATGCCCTGCGGACTCCTGGGCGACGCAAGTCACATCGTAAAATGCTTCCGCAGCATCTTCCGCCTCGGAAAACAGAAGGGAGGTCGTGCCGAATGAAGGAGCTGATGCGAATCGAGGGCCTGAAGATGTACTTCGGCGGCCTGAAGGCGATTGATGGATTTGATCTGGTGATCAACGAAGGCGAGACGCTGGGCATCATCGGACCCAACGGCGCCGGAAAGACCACGCTGTTCAATGCAATCTGCGGCGTGTACAAGCCGACCGCCGGGCGGATCACGCTCGAAGGGAGAGAGGTGACGGGGCTTCCCGCGCACCGCATGGCGCGCGCAGGCATCGCACGCACCTTCCAGGTCAGCAAGCCGCTGGCGGAGCTTTCCATTCTGGACAACGTGATTGCAGCGGCCGGAATCCATGAGTACACCGGAATCCGTTCCTATTTTAAGAGGAGCCATCCGCACGCCCTCCTCTCCCCCACGGCGAAGCCCATCGACTGAGGAAGGTCGGAATCGCAGGGAGTTTGAGCCTCGGAAGCCTCAAAACCTGCGCCAATCCACTGAACAGAAGTAAAAGGATGCAGCGAGCACAGACGGAAGCACCTGTCGCGCAAGACAGGTGCTTCCGTTTTTTCATACTGAAGGTGGATTACTGAAGACGCAGCTTTTGCTTAGCCCTCCGTGAACTCTTTCAGAACGCGCTGTGCGCCGTCGCGGATAAAAGCAATGTCGGTTCCCAGCGCGATAAAGGTAAAGCCATCGCGTTTGGCTTCCGCAATGTTTTCATCTGTCGGAACAACGATGTGCATTCCGGCGGATTTGTTGTGGCGCGCACAGGCCTCGGCGACGCGCTTGCATGCCTGCTTGATGATTGGATGGCTGGTCTGGCCAATGCAGCCGTAGGAACCGCTCATATCATACGGGCCGATGAAGACGCCGTCCACGCCGTCGACATCCAGGATTTCGTCAATGTTGTCCACTGCCTGCTTTGTCTCAATCATGACAACGACAGGAATGTCCTCGTTGGCAGAGGCAGCGTATTCGTCAAAATTCTGGCCCCAGTTGTTCATTCGTCCCCAACAAAAGCCGCGAACTCCCAGCGGCGGGTACTTGGCCGCAGCAACGGCGCGCCGTGCCTCCTCCGCGGAATTGACCATGGGCACGATGACGCCCATTGCACCCATGTCCAGGAACTGACGAATCGCCAGTGTGTCATTTTCCCGAACCCGCGCGAAGGGAACAACGCCTCTGCCGTACATACCACGAATGACGTTAGTGAATTCGTAGATCTGCGAATCGGTATGTTCGCAATCCACAGCGATCCATTCAAATCCCTGTTCCGCCATAATTTCAGCGGAAACGGGAGATGACGTCTGTATCCAGGAGCCCAGGGTGAGTTTCCGATCCAAGAGAGCTTTTCTAACCGGATTCATTGTGCAGACCTCCTACTTTCGTTTGTCACCGCCTCAACCCATAAAGAGCGTCGGAAGCCAAAGGGTCAGGGGTTCGATGTATGTGATGAGCATCAACACCAGAATGAGAACAGCGATCATGGGCCAGGCGGCCTTGGTAAACTGCTTCATATTGATGTGTGCAATATCACAGGTGATATACATGCTGACACCAAAGGGAGGGGTAATCATACCGATCATCAGATTTACCACCATTACCACTCCGAACTGTACAGGACTGACGCCGAGCTGCATCAGCAGCGGAACGAGTATGGGACAGCACATCAGGATCAGTGCATTTGCTTCCATGAAGCATCCCAGGAACAAAAACAGCACGTTCAGAATGAGCAACACGACCCAGGTCTGGAGCCCGGACGAGGCGATGAAGCTGCACAGCGCCTGCGGCACCTGCTCCCGAAGGACGATGCTGCCCATCACGGCGGCTGCACCAATGACGGCGAGCACGCAGCTTGCGGTATTTCCCGCATTTATGCATGCCTTGAACAGGTGCTTCATCATCTTTTTAAAGCCGAGGAAGGGTCTGCCCTTGCATCTGTCGATCAGATCATAAGCGACAAGCAGAATAACCGCATACAAAATGGCGATCACCGCGGCCTCGGTGGGCGTGAAGATGCCGCCCATAAAGCCCCAGATCAGAATCACGGGCATCATCATCGGGAAAAATGCTTCGCACAGCGCATGCCACTTTTCCTTCAACGTGGTCTTTGCGTCCCGGGGATAGTTGCGCTTCTTGGCGACGATGTAAACAATCACCATCAGACCGAGACCCATCAGCACGCCGGGAAGCAGGCCGGCAATCAGGATTCTGCCGGATGAGATGCTGGCGGCCACAGCGTAAACGATCAGAGGAATGCTCGGAGGGATGATTGGCCCGATTGTGGATGACGCAGCCGTGACCGCGGCGGAAAATTCGGGATCGAATCCGACTTCATTCATTGCTTCGATTTCAATTTTGCCCAGACCGGAGGCGTCCGCGACAGCGGAGCCGGACATGCCGGCCATGAGGATGCTCGCCAGCACGTTGACATGGCCGAGTCCACCGGGGATGTGCCCAACCAGTGCCCGCGCAAAGCTGAAGAGCTTCTTTGTAATGCCGCCTTCGTTCATAATTTCGGCAGCCAGAATAAAAAATGGAACCGCCATGAGCGCAAAGGAATCCATTCCATAGATCAGGCGCTGTGGCACAACGAAGAATGTCAGCCCGCCGCCGCTGAGAAAAGCCACATAAAACAGCGACGAAACGAGCATGGAATGTACAATCGGCAAGCCGAGGAATATCAACACCAGGAATACAATAAAGGTCATCAGGACGTTCATGCTCTCCCTCCATTCTTGAAGCAGTCAAATACAATCATGCTGCGCCTGATTCGGATCGATATCCACGATCGTCATGAATACGCTGCGCAGATCCGATGACGAGCAGAAATACATCGACATGCTCAGCCAGGGAATTGTCGACGGCATACTCTGCCTCTTTTCTCCGATGCTCAATATACCAGACAACCTGCCATTTGTCGTGGTCAGCGAGATGCTGCCTGGCACCAATATTGATACCATATCGCTGAACAGCTATAAAGCCGGATACATGATGGCAGATCACCTGATCGAACGCGGATACAGGGAGTTTGTTTACATTTCAACGCCCTTTCCGAACATCACCTCTGCACGACGGTATCGAATGGAGGGCATACACGCCAGGCTTTCGGAGTCCGGGTTTGAAAAGAATCTGGATGTAATGACGGGAAACCGCGAGCAGGAAATTGAGGATTCTGCATATGAGTTTGATTGCGGCTACACGCTCACCAAAGAGCTGGTGTCGCGAACGCTGAAGAAGAATATGGCGATCATTGCGGTCAACGACACGACTGCCACCGGTTGTCTCGTCGCGCTGCGGGAACAGGGCGTGCAGGTCCCCGATGAAGTGGCCGTGTGCGGCTTTGACAATCTGCTGATTGGCAGATTGTGCTCACCGCCCCTTACAACCATCGACCAGATGGCGAGCCACGCGAGCAAGGTGGGGCTCGACATGCTGCTGGAGAAGATACGGCAACCGTCGGTGCGGTCATATCCATTAAACGTGGAATACAGGCCGCATCTCATTATCCGCGAATCAACCTAGACAAAACAGATATGCCGGCGACGTCCTGCCTCGCTGCGGCAGCATGGAATCCATGCGCTTGACACGCTTGGAGAGCACCTCGTCGCGCTGCAAGATCGTTGTCCCGCACTGGCTGCACATGTTTTCCTGCTTCCTGATCAAATCGCACTTCTTCGCCCCGTACAGGATTCTGGAGGACCGAATCGCGCCAATCATCATCTTCAGTTCCGATCGAACGTATGCGAATCACCGTCGCAATACAGCTGATTTTCAGGGCAAATACTCATTTGAAGCCGCATACCCCGGGGTCCCCATTTCGCAAAAATTTATGCGAGAGGGGACCCCTGTCTTCATCCACCGGGCTTCAGGAATCCGATCCCCACTTGGGCACATTTCGCCGCATCAAAGGCACATCCCAATAGCGTCCAAAAGCATCATTTCTTGACAATAGTCACATTTGTATATATAATAAACTTAACAAATCGCATCATGATCCGGCAATTGTTTTCATTATATGGAGGGATGCGCATGGAACGCACAGTTTTCCTTGCCCACATTTCCGAGGACGGCAGGGAGCAAACGGTCGTCGACCATCTGGAGGGCACTGCCCGGCGCAGCGCCGCATTCGCCGCGGAATTCGGCAGTGAAGACTTCGGCAGATTGACGGGCCTTGCCCATGACATCGGGAAAAACTCCATCGCCTTTCAGAAGCGGCTGCTGCAGAACGGCCCGAAGGTCGACCACGCGACCGCCGGCGCCATCGAATGCGCGAGGATTGGAGCCGGCATGTCCGCCTGCTGCGTGATCGGGCACCACGGAGGTCTGCCGGATTATGGAAACCCCGATGTGGACATGCCCGGAGACGCGACCTTCATCGGCAGGCTGAAGAAGGGCTTGCAGAGCCGCCAGCCGTCCTGCGCGTGGAGCGGCCAGCTCCCCGCTCCTCCGCCGGAGCCGGATTTCCAGAACGACGGCTACCGCCTGTCCCTGTGGACGCGCATGCTCTATTCCTGTCTCGTGGACGCGGACTATCTGGACACCGAGGAATTCATGTCCGGAGGGAGGGTTCAGCGCGGCGGATGCGATTCCCTGCCCGAGCTTTGGGACCGGCTGAAGCGGCACATCGAAGGCTATTACCCGCCCAGGGGAGAATTAAACCAACTGCGCTGCCGGATTCTGGAGCGCTGCGCGGACGCAGGCTCCGGGCGGAAGGGCGTCTACACGCTGACCGTTCCCACAGGCGGCGGCAAGACCATCGCTTCGCTGGCCTTTGCGCTGCGGCATGCCATGCAGAACGGCATGCGGCGCATCATTTACGTAATCCCCTACACCTCCATCATCGAACAGAACGCCCTCGTATTCCGAAGCATACTGGGGGAAAACAACGTCATCGAGCACCACAGCGGCGCAGTTTTTGATTCTGACGAGGAAATCAGCGGCGAAAGGAGCCATCAGCGCCTTGCATCCGAAAACTGGGATGCGCCGGTGATCGTGACCACGGCCGTGCAATTCTTTGAATCCATCTACTCCAACCGCTCCTCCAAGTGCCGGAAGCTGCACAACATCGCCAACAGTGTGATCATCTTTGACGAGGCGCAGATGCTGCCCACGAACGCCCTGCTGCCCTGCGTGGGTGCGATTGCATCTCTGGCGGCGGATTTCGGGGCAAGCGCGGTGCTGTGCACGGCCACCCAGCCGGTTTTGGGCGATCTGATTCAGTCCTTTGCACCGCAGATTTCCGTGAAGGAAATCTTCCCAGATACCGCGCAGCTGTACGAATGCTTCCGGCGCATCACCTTCCGCAATGTCGGTGCGCGCTCCAATGCGGCGCTGGCGGACGAGCTGCGCGCCCAGAATCAGGTGCTGTGCATCGTCAACAGCCGAAAGGCCGCCCAGGAAATCCATGCGCTGCTGGCGGAGGAGGGCAGCTTTCACCTCTCCACCCTGATGTATCCCGTCCACCGTCAGGCGATCCTGCAGACCGTGCGCCAGCGTCTGAAGGACGGCCTGCCCTGCCGGGTGATCTCCACTTCCCTGATTGAGGCGGGGGTGGATGTGGATTTTCCGGCGGTCTACCGTGAGATGGCCGGTCTGGATTCAATCCTGCAGGCCGCCGGTCGCTGCAACCGCAACGGAAAGCGGGACGCCGCGCAGAGCGTCGTCACCATCTTCACCGGAGAGACGCCCGCGCCCAGGCTGTTCCAGCAGAACATCAAGGCGGCGAGAGAGGCGCTGGAGGGCGGCCGTGACCCCGGCGATCCCGAGAGCATCCGCAGGTATTTCACGACCTATCGCTCCATCGTTGGCGACGGTCTGGACAGCGGAGAGGTGGTCAAACACCTGCGCGACGGCATTGCAGGCTGTCTGCTCCCCTTCAAGGCCGTGGCGGAGAAATTCCGCATGATCGATGACGACAGCATGACGGTCTACATCCCTCTGGAGGATGGAGAGGAGCTGTGTGCAAAGCTGCTGTCCGGAACTGCGGGCAGGGAGACCTATCGAAAGGCCGGGCGATACAGCGTCAGCATCTACCGCGATCACTACCAGTCCCTTCTGAACGCCGGGGACGTTCAGCCGCTGGACGAAGGGAGCGGTGTTCTGGTCAATCCCGCGCTGTACAGCATGGATACGGGTCTGTCCCTCGCGGCGGACACCGGCAAGGCGGAGTTTATTTGAGCCATCTCAGCACTACGTTTCAGAAAGGAGAAATGCCAATGTCTGTTTCCGTTGAGGTCTGGGGCGATTACGCCTGCTTCTCACGGCCGGAGATGAAGACGGAGCGGGTCAGCTACGACGTCATCACGCCCTCGGCAGCCAGAGGTCTGCTGGAAGCAATCTACTGGCACCCTGGGCTTGTCTGGCATGTAGACCGCATCCGCGTCTGCAGGCCCATCCGCTTCACGAACATACGGCGCAACGGGGTCAAGGACACCATCAGCGCCCGCAAGGTCAGAACTGCGATGGAGAAGGGCGCGGGCGAGCTGCACCTGGCCACATCCGAAAGCATCCAGCAGCGCGCCGCCATGGTCCTGCGGGATGTACACTATGTCATCGATGCCCATTTTGAGATGACCGCCAGAGCTGCTCCCTCAGACAATCCCGGGAAGTTCCAGGATATCATGCGCCGCCGTCTGGAGAAGGGGCAGTTCTATCACCAGCCCTGTTTCGGCGTCCGGGAATTTCCAGCACAGTTCAGGCCATGCACCGCGCTTCCGCCCTGCCCGGAGGAACTGCTGGGCGAGAAGGACCTGGGCTGGATGCTGCTGGATCTGGACTATTCCGACCCGGAGCACATCACGCCCCACTTTTTCCGGGCCGTCCTGCGTGACGGTGTGCTGGAGGTGCCGCCCATGGACAGCGAGGAGGTGCGGACATGATCCTGCAGGCATTGACCAGGCTGTTTGAAGACCTGGCGCAGCAGGGGAAGATTGCCCGTCCCGGGTGGAGTCCCGCAAAAATCAGCTATGCCCTGTGCCTGGATG
>CAMBWJ010000061.1 GCA_945871545.1 uncultured Clostridia bacterium
TCTCGCCGGGGCGCACCTCGCTCAGCGGCGTGAAGGCGGAGAGGTCGCGGTAGTCCCTGGGCAGGAACATCACCAGCTCCCGCACGCTGCGGATGCCCGCCGCCGTAAAGGCCTTCAGGCGCGCCGGCCCGATGCCCCGGATCGTTGAAAGGGACACGTCCTCCATGCCCTCACCCTCCCCTCATAGACAGACTCTAAAGAATCCGGCGGGCATGCCCGCCGGATTCATCAATATCTGTTCGGCTTGTTTATTCCACCGCGATCAGATAATAGTACAGGGGTTGTCCGCCGTACTGAAGCTCCACATCGCAGTCGTCGTACTTCTCAGCCAGCGCGTCGCAGAGCTTCTGCGCGTCCTCCTCGGCCACGTCGCTGCCGTAGTAGATCGTAATCAGGTCGGTGTCCTCATTCACCATCTTCTCGGCGATGTCCAGGCCCACCTGGTGCACTTCACTGCCCAGCACGCTGAGCTTGTTGTCGATCATGCCCATGATGTCGCCCTGATGGATCTCCTTGCCCTCGTAGGTGGTGTCGCGCACGGCGTAGGTGATGGACGCGGTGTGCACGTTCTCGGCGGCCTCGGTCATGGCCTCGGTGTTCTCCTCCACGCCCATGTCGGCGGAAAAGGCCAGCATCGCGGAGATTCCCATGGGCACGGACTTGGTGGGCAGAACGATCACGTTCTTCTCCGTCAGCTCCGAGGCCTGCTGGGCCGCGAGGATGATGTTGGTGTTGTTGGGCAGGATGAACACGTTCCTGGCGTGGGTGGCCTCCACGGCCTGGGCCAGATCCTGAATGCTGGGATTCATGGTCTGTCCGCCGTCCACGATCTGATCCACCATCAGATCCTGGAAGATGCGGTCGATGCCCTCGCCCAGCGCAACGGCCACGATGCCGTAGTCCTTCAGCTTGGCGGCCTCCGCCTCGGCGGCAGCCTGCCGCTTGGCCTCGCGCTCGCGTGCCTCCTCGAACATGTTGTCCACCTTGATGGCGTCCAGCTCGCCCAGCTCCAGTGCATACTGCATGGCCTTGCCGGGGTCGTTGGTGTGCACGTGCACCTTCACCACGGACAGATCGGAGATGACCAGCACGCAGTCGCCGATCTTCTCCAGGCGCTTGCGCAGGCGCACGACCTCGCTCTCCTTCATGTCCGGGCGCGGGTGGGAGACGATGAACTCCGTGCAGTAGCCGAATGTAATGTCCTCCACGCGCAGGTCGCCGTGATCGTCCACATATTCGCCGGGCATGGACTGCGCCGCGCCGCTGCTCTCCTCGATCTCCACCGTCTCGCCGGTGAGGGCGGCGTACATGCCGCGGAAGATGACCATCAGGCCCATGCCGCCGCTGTCCACCACGCCGGCCTGTTTGAGCACCGGCAGCATCTCCGGCGTCTTCTTCAGGATCGCGTCGCCGGAGGTGAGCAGCAGCTTGAACAGCTCCTCCAGGGTCTCGCACTTGCCGCCGCTGCGCTCCAGATCCTCGGCGATCACGCGGATCACGGTGAGGATCGTGCCCTCCTTGGGCTTCATCACGGCCTTGTAGGCGGTGTTCGCACCCTGGCGGATCGCCTGAATCCACAGCGCGCAGTCCACGTCCTCGTGACCGGCCAGGCCGCGGGCGATGCCGCGCAGAATCTGGCTGAGAATGACGCCAGAGTTGCCGCGCGCACCCTTCAGCGCGCCGCGCGCGACGGCGTCCGCCACATCTGCGGCGGAGGTGTAGCGCTTTGCGTTCATTTCCTTGATGGCGGCGGTGATGGTCTGGGACATGTTGGAGCCCGTATCGCCGTCGGGAACCGGGAACACATTCAGGGCATCGACGCTCTCGCGGTTCTGCGTCAGCAGCGCAGCGCCCGAGGAGAACATCTCCTTGAGCATCATGCCATCTATCTTCTTAATCGCCATTTCTTCCTCCAACTGTGGAAGCAACCGTCAGACGCGGATGTCCTCGACGCATACGTTGACGCGTCCAACCGGAATCCCCGTAAGATGCTCCACCTTGTATTTCACGGTCTCGATGATCGAAGCCGCGACCGCACTGATCGAAATGCCGTATTCCACGATGATGAACAGGTCGATGTCCACCTTGTCGCCGGATGTGCGGATTTTCACGCCTCGTCCAAGATTTTCCTTGCCCATCAGCTGCACAATGCCGTCCGTTGAGCGCTTGGAGGCCATGCCGACGATGCCGTAGCAGTCCAGCGCGGCGTAGCCGGCCACGCGCACAAGCACATCGTCGTTGACTGTTACGAGGCCAAGATCGGTTGTAAACTTGCAATCCATGTCAAAACCTCCGTTCAGGTATTGCCCGCGCCGGATCCGGCGGGCGACGTTCAGAAGCGGATGATAATTCCACTTACTATCAGTATAACTGCTTTTTTGCGATTATGCAAGCGCATCGGAAAAAAACAGTGGGCTTTGCGGGCCGAATTTCCCGGATTTTGAAAAAAATTCTCTGAATTGCAGAAGTTTTACACGCAGCCCACTTGCGTTTTGCGGGAAAGGGTGCTATAATTCATGTGTTTTGATGTGACATACCCTTGAAGGAGGTGTGATAGAGTATGAGAAAGTTTTGTGAGGTTTGCGGCAAGGGCGTCGTTTACGGCAACAACGTGAGCCACTCCAACCGCAAGACGCGCCGCACTTGGGCTCCGAACACGCAGAAGGTCAAAGTTCTCGTGAATGGCGCTCCCAAGAGCATGACCGTGTGCACGCGTTGCCTGCGCAGCAACAAGGTCGAGCGCGCTCTGTAATCCATTCTTTTATAAAAACATGCGGGTCGTCGGTCTACGGCGGCCCGCATGTTTTTTGCTTAGGTAGTTGAAAAACAATGCGCAGACCGGCCTGTAAAATCGAATCCGGAACGCACTGGAATCTCCGCAACGCGGAGCTTCCAGCAGCGCCGGACTGAAATCCGAAGGATTCGTCCGGGCTGGTCGCGGCTCCATCGGAGACGCGACTGCTGTGAGCATGCACGGCGGATTCGCAGCTGATTTTGCGATCATGCGCCGTAGGTGCACAATCGCAAAATCGCTTCCTTGCAGAAATTCGTTGTGTGTGAAACACGCGGCGAATTTCTGGAGGGGGTGGCAGTGGCGGGGGAGCTTGCTCCCCCGTCCACATACAGCCCGCATGTTTTGTCTCCCTTCAGCTGAACCGCCACACCAGAAAGCCGATGCTGATCAGCAGCACCGCCAGCAGCGAGGTCCACACCCAGCAGGGCACGAACAGCAGGAGCACCAGCGCGCCCACTGCCATCAGCACAATTCCGATCGTCCTGGCCTTTGAACCGTTCCTGACCACGGTCCGGCGGCGCCTTGTGCAATACCCGCCCATCTCCATCGCCTCCCCACTTCCAGAATATGTCCCCGCAGTCCATTCCGTGCCCGCTTTTCTGTTGTTGGATCGGGCAAACTGTGCTATAATTGTAGAGAAAAGCAGAACCACTTCAATCGAGGATAAGAATATGGAAAAAATCAAGACCACCGTCCGCATCGCGGGCAAGGAATACGCCATTTCAAGCTATGATTCCGAGGCTTATGTTCAGAACGTCGCCGCATGGGTGGACCGCAAGATGAAGGAGCTGGCTCAGGCCACCCGCCTGCCTGCGGGTCAGCTGGCGGTGCTTGCCGCCGTGAACGCCACCGACGACATGATGAAGTCCCGCGAGGAGATCCGCCGTCTGAAGCAGGAGCTGGAGTCCGCCCGCGCGGAGATCGAGCGGCTGAAGCGCGATGAGAAGGCCTGAGCTGCTCTCCCCCGCCGGAAGCGCGCCCGCCATGGTTGCCGCCGTGCAGTGCGGCGCGGACGCGATCTATCTGGGCGCAGGGGATTTCAACGCCCGCAAGAGCGCCGACAACTTCGGCGGCGAGCTGGAAGCCGCCGTCGGCTATTGTCATGCCCGGAATGCGAAGGCTTACGTGACGCTGAACACCATGGTGCGTCAGGACGAACTGCATCGCCTGGAGCGCACCATCGAAGAGATCTGCGCTGCGGGCGCGGACGGCGTGATCGTGCAGGACTTCGGCGTGGCGCGCTGCGTGCATCAGATGGCCCCTTCCCTTCCCCTGCACGCCAGCACGCAGATGGCGGTGCACAACCCCCAGGGCGTGGATTTTCTGGTCAAAAACGGCTTTACCCGGGTGGTGCTCGCCCGGGAGATGGAATATGAAGAGATCGCCCGCTGCGCCGGTCGCGGCGCGGAGCTGGAGGTGTTCGTCCACGGCGCGCTGTGCGTGTCCTGCTCGGGCCAGTGCCTGCTCTCCAGCATGATCGGCGGCCGCAGCGGCAACCGCGGGCTCTGCGCCCAGCCCTGCCGCATGAAGTACCGCATGGATGAGGTCGAGGGCTACCTGCTCTCCACGAAGGATCTGTGCGGCCTGGATGGGCTGACTGCCCTCGTGCAGGCCGGTGCGGACAGCCTGAAGATCGAGGGCCGGCTCAAGCGGCCGGAGTACGTGGCGCTCACCACCTCCGTCTACCGCGCCGCGCTGGACGATCCCAACTTCGATGCGGACAAGGCCCGCGCGGAGCTTGCGCAGATGTTCAACCGCGGCGGCTTCACCCGGGGCTACGGCTTCGGCGTGGAGGACGCGGAGCTGATGTACCGCGCGCGCCCGAACCACCTGGGCGTGTGCATCGGCACATGCAATCGAAACGGCGAGGTGCTGCTCAGTCAGGACGTGGACGGCAAGGACGCGCTGGTGCTGCGCCGCAGGGGTCGGGATGATCTGCCCGTGCGCATGGCGTCCACAACCGCCGGGCGCGCAAGCCTCGCCGAGGCCCGCAAGGGCGATGCGCTCTACCGTCTGGTCTCCCAGGCGCAGCTGCGCGATTTGCAAGCGCGCTTCACCGCCGAGCGCAAAAAATTTCCCGTGGATATCCGGCTCGAATTGCAGCCGGGCGCACCCGCGCGCATCTCGATTTCCGACGGCGTGCACAGCATCTCCTGCGCGGGCGAGCTCGTGCAGACCGCTCAGAGCAGGCCCGCCGACCCGGCGCGCATCCGCAGCCAACTGGAGAAGCTGGGCGACACGCCCTTCACGCTGCGCGGCTGCGACTTGCAGCTCGATCCCATGGCCTATCTGCCCGTCTCGGCGCTCAATGCGCTGCGGCGGCAGGCGGTGGAGCTGCTGTTCCAGGCGCGCATGGGTGCGCCCCATCCCTGCAAGGCGATGGAGCCCGCGCCCGGATTCCCCTGCGAGAAGAACCGCCCGGGTGAGCTCATCGCCCAGAGCGGCGACCCCGAGGTGCTGCATCGTGCCATGGTTGCCGGAGCCGACCGCGCCTGCTACGCCCCGGAGGACCTGCGCCCCGATGCGCTGAACGCGGCGCTGGAGAGTCTGCCCGAATTCTTCGACCTTGCGCTGCCGCCTGTGACCGATGAAGAAGCGCTGCGCGGCCTGAACGCATGGGCGCTCTCCCATTCCGACCGCATCCGCCGGGTCTACCTGGCAAACGTGGGCCAATTGGGCCTTGACTGGCCCGGAGAGCGCGCCGCCGATGCGTCCCTGAACCTTGCAAATACCTTTTCCCTCCGGCAGATGGCGGACTGGGGGATTTCCCTCTGCACGCCGTCGCTGGAGCTGAACCGGAGCCAGATCGAGGCGCTGGGCGGGCGGCGGCAGCTGATCGTCTACGGCGCGGTTCCGCTGATGCAGCTGCGTCACTGTCCGCTGCGCGCGACGCAGGGACTTCCCGGGCCGCACAAGTCCTGCCGCCGCTGCGACGGCGCGCCAGAAGAACAGAGAATCGGCGCGAAGTCGCTGACCGACCGCACCGGCGCGGCCTTCCCCCTGCGGCGCATCGCCTCGGACGGGGGCTGCGTGATCCAGCTGCTGAACAGCGCAAAGCTCATGCTACTGCGCAAGACCGCTTCCCTGCCCGCCTGCGAGGGCTGGCGGCTTCTGCTGGACGGCACGGACGATGTGGAGACCGTCGTGCGCCTGCACCGCCTCGCCATGAGCGGCGCGGACGTGCGCAGCGACCCCGCCTGGGAGGCATTTTCCAAACAGAACACCACCACCGGACACTATTTCCGAGGAGCAGAGTGATATGAACGAGAGAAACCTGCGGGTACTGGAGTTCCCCAAGATTCGCGCGCGCATGGCTGCGCTGGCCACCACCGAGATGGGCCGCGCCTGCGCGCTGGACCTTCAGCCTTCCAGCGACCCCTTTCTGGTGCGCCGCATGCAGCAGCAGACCGAGGAGGCCTCCACGGTGCTGGCCTACAACGGCTCCAACCCTATGGCGGCGTTTACCGACGTGCGGCCCTTCCTGAAGCTGGCCCAGATCGGCTCCACGCTGTCCGCCAAGGCGATCCTTCAGATTGCCGACGCGATGAAGGCCTCCCGCCTGGTGCGCAGTGCGCTGGTTACTGACCGCGAGGACACGCCGCTGCTGACGGAACTTGGCTCCCGGCTCTACGCCAACCGCCGCCTGGAGGAGGACATCTTCGACGCGATCCTCTCCGAGGACGAGATCAGCGACCACGCAAGCTCCGAGCTTGCCGACATCCGCCGCCACATCCGCGTGCTGAACGACCGCATCCGGGACAAGCTGAACTCCATCGTGCGCAGTCCATCCACCGTCAAGTACCTGATGGACGCGATCATCACCATGCGCAACGGGCGTTACGTGGTTCCGGTGAAGGCGGAGTGCCGCGCGAACGTCCCCGGCATCGTGCACGACCAGTCCGGCACCGGCTCCACGCTGTTCATCGAGCCCATGTCCGTGGTGGAGGCCGGAAACGAGCTAAAGCAGTGGGCCGTGAAGGAAAAGAACGAGATCGAGCGCATTCTGGCGGCCTTCTCCGCCCAGATCGGCCCGGACGCGGAGCTGATCGGCGACAGTCTGGAGAACCTTGCGGAGATCGACATGATCTTCGCCCGCGCCGCGCTGGGCCGCAGCATGAACGCCGTGCCGCCCAAGCTCAACGAGGAGGGCCGGGTCAACCTGATCCGCGCCCGGCATCCGCTGATCGACCCGGACAAGGTGGTGCCCTCGAACCTGTGGCTGGGCTCGGACTTCACCACGCTGGTGATCACCGGCCCCAACACCGGCGGCAAGACCGTGACGCTGAAAACCGTGGGCCTGTTGTCGCTGATGGCCCAGGCGGGCATGCAGATTCCCGCCGCCTACGGCTCGGAGCTGGCCATCTTCGACGAAATCTTCGCCGACATCGGCGACGAGCAGAGCATCGAGCAGAGCCTGTCCACCTTCTCCAGCCACATGACGAACATCGTGGACATCCTCGATCGCGTGACGGAGAACTCGCTGGTGCTGTTTGACGAGCTGGGCGCGGGCACCGACCCCACCGAGGGCGCGGCGCTGGCCATGGCGATTCTGAACCGGCTGCTGGAAAAGAAGGTGCGCACCATGGCCACCACCCATTACAGCGAGCTGAAGGTGTTCGCCCTGTCCACCCCCGGCGTGGAGAACGCCTCGGTGGAGTTCAACGTGGAGACCCTGCGGCCCACCTACCGGCTGTCCATCGGCGTGCCGGGCAAGTCCAACGCCTTCGAGATCTCCCGGAAGCTGGGCCTGCCGGAGGAGATCATCGACAGCGCCAAGGAGAAGCTCAGCGGCGACCAGGTGCGCTTTGAGGACGTGATCGCCAACGCCGAATACCACCGCCAGATTGCCGAGAAGGAGCGCAAGCTGGCCGAGGAGGCCCATCTGGAGACCCAGCGGCTGCGCGACGAGGCCGAGAAGCTGCGGAGCGACCTCGCCGCCCACCGTGAGCGCGACCTGCGTAAGGCCAAGGACGAGGCCCGGCGCATCCTCCAGCGCGCCCAGCGGGAGTCCGAGCAGCTGATCGCCGACCTCAAGAAGAAGAACAGCGGCGAACTGAAGGAGCACGAGCTGCACGCCATGCGCGCCAAGCTCCAGAGCGCCATTGACGAAAATTCCGAGAAGATCGAGGTGCCCGCAGGCGTGGGCGAGGTGCCCAAGACCGTGCAGGTGGGTGACACCGTGGAGCTGGTCAATCTCGGCACGAAGGCCACGATCCTGACGCTGCCGGACGCCAAGGGCGAGTGCACGGTGCAGGCCGGTGCGCTGAAGCTGAAGGCAAAGCTGAAGGACATGCGCACCGCCCAGCCCGACAAGCCGAAGAAGCAGCCCAAATCCGGCAACCAAATCCATGTGGCTCCGCGCCCGGTGGAGACCGAGTGCGACGTGCGCGGCTGCAACCTGGAGGAGGCGCTGATGGCGGTGGATCTGTTCCTGGACGGCGCGGTGCTCAACCGCCTGCGCACGGTGAGCATCATTCACGGCAAGGGCACGGGCATCCTGCGCGCGGGCATCCACAAGCACCTCAAAACCCACGCCGCCGTGAAGGAATTCCGCCTGGGCCGCTACGGCGAGGGCGAGGACGGCGTGACCATCGTGACGCTGAAGTGA
>CAMBWJ010000062.1 GCA_945871545.1 uncultured Clostridia bacterium
ATGCACATCTTCGGCAGGCTGTGCAAAAACTGAGCTTTCCAACAAAACAAAACCTCCCATGAAACAGAATCGCTTCATTTCATGGGAGGTCTTGCTTTATTTCTCCAGTTCTCCGCGATAATTGATAATTCCGCCGAGGTTCACCGCCTCGTAATCCAGCTCACGCAGCAGCGCCACGGCGCGGGCGCTGCGCGCGCCGCTGCGGCAGTAGGCGAAGATGGGCGCGGAGACGTCGCCGTCGTAGGTCTGCATGCGCTCCAGCGGATGGTTCACGCTGCCGGGGATGTGCCCTGCGGCGTATTCCTCCGGGGTGCGCACGTCCAGCAGCACGGCGTTCGGGGTGCTCCGACAGACCCGCACGCCCTCGTCGATGGTCTCGAAGGCTTCCATCACTTCAACAGCTCCTCCAGGCCCTCGCGGGGCTGATAGCCCACGGACTGCTTCGCCACCTTGCCGTCCCTGAACAGGATCAGCGCCGGGATGGCGGAGATGCGGTAGACCATGGCCAGCTCCGGGTTCTCGTCCACGTTCACCTTGGCCACGGCGATCTCGGGATGGGCCGCCGCCAGCTCCTCCACCACGGGAGAGAGCATCTTGCACGGGCCGCACCAGCTCGCCCAGAAGTCTACGAGCACGGGCTTGTCGCTCTCCAGAACGACCTTCTGAAAATTATCGGAATTGACTGCGATTGCTGCCATTATTCTTACCTCCTTGGAATGTGTTCCGCATTCTATATACCCGCTTCCGGCGCTCCTTAAACGCGCACCTGACCGTTTCCGCGAATCACATACTTGTAGCTCACCAGCTGGTTCAGACCCATCGGGCCGCGCGCGTGCAGCTTCTGGGTGGAGATGCCGATCTCCGCGCCCAGACCGAACTGACCGCCGTCGGTGAAGCGCGTGGAGGCGTTGACGTACACCGCCGCCGCGTCCACCTCCGCTGCGAAGCGCTCCGCAGCGGCATAATTTTGCGTGACAATGCACTCGCTGTGGTGGGTGGAGTAGCGGGCGATGTGCCCGAGGGCTTCGTCCACGCCGCCGACCACCTTCACCGCAAGGATGTAATCGAGGAACTCCTTCGCGTAATCCTCCTCCGTGGCAAGGATCGCCTGGGGAAGGATGCGGCAGGTCTCTTCGCAGCCGCGCAGCTCCACGTTCTTCTCCGCAAGCCTCGCGGCGATGGCCGGGAGCGCTGTCTCCGCAATTGCACGATCCACCAGCAGGGTCTCCATGGCATTGCACACCGAGGGACGGCTGGTCTTGGCGTTGAACACGATCTCCGCCGCCATATGGATATCCGCGCTCTTCTCCACGTAGGTGTGGCAGTTGCCCACGCCGGTCTCGATCACCGGCACGGTGGCGTTCTGCACCACGGAGCGAATCAGCCCTGCGCCGCCACGGGGGATCAGCAGATCGAGGTATTCGTTCAGCCGCATCAGCGCGTTCGCGGTCTCGCGGCTGGTGTCCTCCAGCAGAATCACGCTGTCCGGGTCCGCTCCAACGGCTTCCAGCCCGCTGCGCATGGCGTTTGCGATGGCCAGGTTCGAGCGAATGGCCTCGCTGCCGCCGCGCAGGATGCAGGCGTTGCCGCTCTTGAAGCACAGCGCCGCCGCGTCCGCCGTGACGTTGGGCCGGGCCTCGTAGATGATGCCGATCACGCCGAAGGGCACGCTGCGCTGCTCGATGCGCAGGCCGTTGTCCAGCGTGCCGCCGGAGAGCACCCGCCCCACGGGGTCCGCAAGCTCCGCAACCTCCCGCATGCCCTGGGTCATGCCCGCGATGCGGCCCGGATTCAGCGCCAGGCGGTCGATCAGCGGCTCCGGCGTGCCCTTTGCGCGGGCAGCGTCGATGTCCGCCCGGTTGGCCGCAAGGATGTCCTCCTGCGCGGCCTGCACGGCCTCCGCCATGGCGATCAGCGCCCGGTTCTTCTCCGGCGCGTGCAGCACGGCAAGCTTGCGGGACGCGCGCTGCGCCCGCTGTCCAAGGATGTTCAGTTCGGTCATGTCAGCAGCCTCCTTTCGCGGGGAACACGGTTCCGATCTCCTCGCCCTCCAGCAGGCGGTACAGGTTTTCCGGCGTGGAACCGTCGATGATGGCGGTGGTGATGCCCTCGCGGGTGGACTGACCTGCGGCGATGATCTTGGTGTACATGCCGCCGGTGCCCCGGGAGGAACCCGCGCCGCCGGCGATGCGCCGGGTCTCCTCGGTGACCTCCTCCACCACGTGAATCAGCGGCGCATCCGGGTTCTGCTTCGGGTTCTCCGCGTGCAGGCCGTCGATGTCGGTGAGGATCACCAGCGCGTCCGCTTTCACGATGCGCGCGACCACCGCCGACAGCGTATCGTTGTCGCCGAACTCAATCTCCTCGGTGGCGACGGTGTCGTTTTCATTGATGATCGGCAGTGCGCCCAGATCCAGCAGGCGGTCGAAGGCGTTGCGGATGTTGGACAGCCGCCGGGGATCGTCCACGCAGTCCCGTGTGAGCAGCACCTGGGCGGTGGTATGGCCGTACTCGCCGAAGAACTTGTCGTAGATGTACATCAATTCGCACTGGCCCACCGCTGCGCAGGCCTGACGACCGCCGATGTCGTGGGGCTTGGAGGGCAGCTTCAGCTTGCCCACGCCCACGCCGATGGCGCCGGAGGACACGAGGATGACCTCAATGCCCCGGTTGCGCACGTCCGAGAGCACGCGCACCAGATGGTCCATGCGCCGCAGGTTCAGCTTGCCGGTGTCGTGGGTCAGCGTGGATGTGCCCACCTTCACCACGATGCGGCGAATATTTGCAAAGTAATTCATCGGTAAAAAACCCCCGTGTTTTCATTGGGTTCCGTTTGGCACAGTATAGCACAGGCCCGTCAAAGATGCAAACAAAAAACGGCCCCCGGCGCGTCTTTTCGCCGGAGACCGTAGAAAATTCAGAGAAATGCTCAGTTGAACCGCGGCGCGATGGCCTCGTAGATCAACGCATGGCCAGCCGCGTTGGGATGGATGCCGTCCACGCACATCAATTCGCCCAGACGGCCGGACTCCAGCATCCTGCTGCGCACGTCCACCAGGCGCACGCCCAGCTCCCTTGCAACGCTGCGCACGCACTCCGCGTAGCCGTCCTGCCAGCGGAAGATGTGCTCCACGTCGCCCAGGTAGTTCAGGATGTTCTCGCTGCTGCGCCCCTTCGACACCCAGTCGAAGTAGCGCTGGGAGATCAGCGGCGCGGGCGTGACCAGCACCGGCTCCGCGCCCGCCGCGCCCACCCGGCGCACCAGCTCCTTCAGGTTTTGCGCAAACTTCGCAAGGGGCACCTTGCCGAACTGGGGAACCTCCGGATGATCGGACACCGCCTGCCAGTCCAGGTCGCAGTCGTTGCCGCCGTACTCGATCACCGCGATCTCCCCCGGCTTCAGCGCCTCCGGCCGCATGCGCTCCAGCGCGTTCTCGCTGGTCTGGCCCATCACCGAATGGTTCTCCACCGAAACGCCCTTCTCCCGGGCAAGCCTCGACAGGCAGCTGTCCTTCAGCACCGCATACCTGCCCCGCGCCTCGTCAAAAATCACGCCCTTGGCGATGGAATCGCCCCAGACGCTCAGCACCTTATCGTACATATTTACACCCCCTCGGGTTCTGATCGAAAGCTCTCTGCCGCCGCGCGCGGCATCGAATCTGGTTTTCAAAACTAGATTACATCGTTTTTCTATCTTTGTCAAGTCCTTTTTGAAAACACAGTTGGCAAATTCGATGGAATGTGCTATAATCGTATCGAGCAGGAGGAATTTCGCATGGATAATACGCTGGAGCGCGTGTACGGCGAGCTGGGCCGCTACAAGCCCGTGCCCTGGGAGCAGATTCCCGATCTGGGCCTGTACATGGATCAGGTCATCACCTTCATCACCCGCGCCTACGAGCCCCTCTACGGCGAGAGCACGAAGGGCTATCTCTCCGCGCCCATGATCAACAACTACGTCAAGAACAAGCTGATCCCCCGCCCCACGGGCAAGAAGTACAGCCGCTTGCAGATCGCCATGCTGTTCATGATCGTGGCGCTGAAGCGGGTGTGCACCATGGAGGACATCCGCGAGATGCTGCGCGTCGAGGACGAGGCGGATGTGCAGCGCCTCTACATCCTGTTCTGCGCCCGGCAGGAGGAATCCATCCGCAATGTGATCGAGATGCACAGCGGACTCTCCCCCGCGCTGGACTGTGCCATCTTCTCCTCCTCCTACTGCGCGGGCTGCGAGTGCATGCTGCACAGCGCGCCCGAACCCGAGGCAGAAGCCTAGCAACAATTTCATTTTCCCCGCATAGAATCCTCCGATACCTGTATCGGAGGTTATTTTATGCGCAAACGGAGAATTCTGGCAATCGTCGCGGCGGCGCTGCTGGCGCTCACCTCCGCTCGGGCCTCGGAGGCGCTGACGGTGGCAGCGAAGGGCGCGGTGCTGATCGACGGCGAGAGCGGCCGCATCCTCTTCGCCCAGAACGCGGACGAGATGCTGCCCGAGGCCTCCTGCACGAAGATCATGACAGCGCTGGTTGCCCTGGAGAACAGCGCGCTTGACGAGGACGTGTCCGCCGGGAAGAATGCCCACGGGGTGGAGGGCACGTCGCTGTACCTGTCCGAGGGCGAGACGCTGAGCATGGAGCAGATGCTCTACGGCCTGATGCTGCGCAGCGGCAACGACGCGGCGGTGGCCATCGCGGAGCACGTCGCCGGCAGCGTGGAGGACTTCGCGGCGATGATGAACCGGAAGGCGGAGGAGCTGAACGCCGACGCGCACTTCGTCAATCCCCACGGCCTGGACGCGGAGGGGCACCGGGCCAGCGCGCTGGGGCTGGCGCGGGTCATGCGCGCGGCGATGCAGAACGCGGACTTTCGCACGATCACCGGCACCCAGCGCAAGGTGATTCCCTGGGTGGGCAACGAGTACAGCCGCGTATTGGAAAACAAAAACCGCCTGTTGAGCGACTATGAAGGCGCAACGGGCGGCAAGACCGGCTTCACATCGAAGGCCGGGCGCTGTCTGGTGTTCTCTGCAGAGCGGGACGGTCTGGAGCTGATCGGAACGGTGCTGAACTGCTACACCTGGTTTGACACAGCCACGGTGCTGCTGGACTACGGCTTCGAGCACTTCCGCATGGAGCGCGCGCTCTCCTCCGGCGAGGTTGCAGGTCAGGCCAGCGTGCTCAACGGCGACGCGAATCAGGTGGACGCGGTGGCTGCGGAGAACCTGGCCGCAGCGGTGGAGATCGGCTCCAAGCCGGAGGTGGAGATCAAAATCGAGGATCTGGAGGCCCCGGTGAAGAAGGGCCAGGTGATCGGCCGGGCGCGGCTGATCTGCAACGGTCAGGAGGTGGACGCCTGCGATCTCATCGCCGCGCGGGAGGTGTCCCTGTGGAGCTTCAGGGCGGCAATGCGCAGCGTGCTCAGAAGCTGGTCGCTTCCGTTTGCATAGGCGCGTCCCACGTCCAGTAGACCTCGCCGGAGCTATCCAGCACCAGCCAGGCCTCGTCGCTGCGGGCCAGCAGGCGGTCGTCCTCCAGGAAGTACAGCGCGCGGTAGACCGGCTCCAGCAGCAGCGCGCCGTCACTCCCCACCACGCCGTAGCGGGCGGAATCCATGTCGGTGGAGAGCTGGATCTCACCCAGCCTGTCGTTCATATAGCGGCCCACGTTGACCGTCATACACGCATAGATCGCATTCTCCCCCGCCGTTCCCAGCGGATAGAGGTTCTGATAGGCCGGATCAGTCCCCAGCAGCCGCACGCAGCTCTCGCCCCACGCACCGTCGGACACGATCCACTGCCCGCCGATTCCCTCGGCGACGCTTGCATCGTGCGCGGTCTCCAGCAGCAGCGCGCCGGTAGCGTCATAGAGCTGAAGCGCGTCGGGATTCGACACGACGTAACCCTCGCCCGCCAGCGCCGCGTAGACGTCGCTGCCCTCGTAGCGAGCGCGCTCCGCGCCGCTGCCGTCGAACACATACGCGCCCTCCAGCTCCACTGCGGCGAGGATGAAGCCCGCAGAAGAGATTTGGAGGAAATCATACTCCGGCTGGAGCACCCATGCGCCAGACATGTTGATGGCCCCGTAGTGGCCGTCCAGCACCGCCGCAGCCAACCCGCCGGTGAAGTCCCCGGCATAGTCGAACTGCGCCGGGATCGCAAGTTCGCCTGACGCGTCGCAATAGCCGTAGAGACGTTCTCCGGGCAGCTGCACGCTGAGCATGCCCTCGCTTCCGCCGCCGACGGCATGCACCCGCAGGCCCGTCTCCCGCGCCACGCCGGTCGCGGACACGCGGTACAGCGGATCGGACTCCGCGTCACTGCGGTCACCCGCGATGGTCCACGCGCCGCCCGTTCCGTTGGGCTGCATCCAGCTGTACACGAATCCGCTCAAGGGGCTGCCGTCGGTGCGCAGCATGCCCCACAGGCCGTCCCGCTGCGCAAGCAGCAGGCCATCCTCGCAGCGGAGCTGGTCGTAGAGGAAGTCCGTGACCAGCGCACCGCTCCCGTTCATCAGCGCATAGAGTCCACCTTCATTGCCAGCCGCATAAAGCCCGCTGCCCAGGGAAACGATGTCTGAATGCGTTCCGGGTGCAACGACCTCACCGCCGTCCCGGTCGAGCAGCGCAGCGCCGTCGTCTATGCGCACGCAGAGCGCCGCCTGCGCATTCCCCGCAAGCAGCATCACGGCCAACAGAATCGCACACAGAAGCCTTCGCAAGCGCGTCGCCCTCCCTCCGTCTCGTCTGCTGACATTGTAGCACATACAAACGTTAAAAGTTGGGTTTATTTGAAAAAAACTATGGACAAACCGGAACTTTCGTGCTATAATTTTGACTCGTCGGTAGGGTTAATTCCCCCGCTGCGCTAAGTTTGCGCCAGTAGCTCAGCCGGATAGAGCAACGGCCTTCTAAGCCGTGGGTCAGGGGTTCGAATCCCTTCTGGCGCGCCAGAATATGGTGGGTATAGCTCAGTTGGTTAGAGTGCCAGGTTGTGGCCCTGGAGGTCGTGGGTTCGAGCCCCACTACTCACCCCATTTTTTCTAAAAGCCGGCGTGGCTTTTTTGCTTTATTGGGGCGTAGCCAAGCGGTAAGGCACCAGACTTTGACTCTGGCATTCGCTGGTTCGACCCCAGCCGCCCCAGCCAGACATGATTCATTAGCTCAGTCGGTAGAGCACCTGACTTTTAATCAGGGTGTCCGGGGTTCGAATCCCCGATGAGTCACCAGCCGTGTGGTTTTCCACGCGGCTTTTTTGATGCTGCGGGGATTTGAAGGGTCGGGAGTGAATGACGCTCCAGTGGAGCATCAGAGCCGACCCTGACCGAGCCCGCAGGCGAGAATCGAATCCCCGATGAGTCACTTGCAGCCTCCTGAAACACTTCGTTTTCAGGAGGCTCAGTTTTTACCCCAACCTTCATTCATTGCAGAATACTCGCGCCCCTTCTGCATTCCCCTGGCGCAGGTGCCTCAGACCACTCTCCAGATTCCCGATCCGATGGTTCGCCACGCTGATCTTCTCCTCCAGCACGGGCATCCTCCGGGCAAAGTTGTTGTGCTCCCGCACCTCGCGGGTCAGCTCCTCCAGCTTTGCGTCCGTCACCGCCTGATGGGTCTCCAGCTTGTGGTCGATCTCCCGGCTGTTTTTGCTGCTGAGCACCACGTTGCTCAATATGGCTGCACCTGCGGTGACGAGCGCCACAATCACTGACTCGTTCATCGCCATCACCCCTGTACTGCCTTCGGGCTGACCCAGAGCACCTCGCCGCCAAACTCCACGGGCAGCCAGCCGTTCGCATCCACCTTCACCAGCCTGTCCCCGCCGTGCACGGTCTTAACCACGCCGTACTGCGTACCGGGGCCCTTGCGAATGTTCCAGGAGCCGCTGGCGACCACCAGATCGCCCGTCTGCACAGGCTCCACGGGCGCGCTCTGGCGCTCCTCGGCGGCCTTTGCGCCGTCGCTGAGCACAACGACCGTGTGGCCCTTGGTTTTCGTCACAAGGATGTCGCCGCGCAGCAGGCGGTCGCTGGACTTGCAGTGCGCGTCATCGGTAAACTGCTCAAAGGCTCCGGTCGCCATGAGCTTGGATGCCTCATTCGACGTGATAAAGTTATCCACGGTGATGCCCGCATAGTGCACGCAGACGCGCACAAGCGCCGAGCAGTCCGTGTTGACAGGCTTCGTGGTCAGCGCCGGATCGAAGCCATAGGGCTTCACATTCTCAAAGAGCGTGAGCCGGGTCGGCTGTGAGTAGCCGATGTCGTTGTTGTCGCAGGCGCGCTCCATCGCCACGGCGATCCTCTCCCGCGCCTCCGGATCCTTCGCGCGGATCACCACCCAGCCCTTGCTGTGCAGGTACCAGTTCTCGGTGCTGACCTCTT
>CAMBWJ010000063.1 GCA_945871545.1 uncultured Clostridia bacterium
CCGCCCACGTTCAGCGCAAGGATGGCTCCGAGGATGCAGGCGATGCCCAGCAGCGTGGCCGTGCGCAGCTGCTCGTGATAGACGAGGATTCCCAGCACCGTTGCGACCAGCGGCTCCACCGTGGCCAGGATCGCCGCGTGGCTGGCCTGCACCCGGTTCAGGACGATGGTGTAGATCAGAAAGGGCACGAAGGCCTTGACCGCGCCTGTGGCGAGAACCAGCAGGATGAGGCCCGCGAGGCCGTCCGCCGCAGCCATCTTCCGCACAAGCTCCGCCGGTCGGGAGATCAGCAGCACCGCGATGGCGGCGATGAAGAAGGTGTACGCCGACACCGTCTCCGGCGGATAGCGCCTGAGCGCCACGCTGCCCAGGATGCTGTACAGGCCGTAAGCAACGCCGGAGCCGATTCCCACCAGAATGCCCACGGGCTTCAGCGCCTCGCCGCCGAGGCCGGACACCAGCGCGCAGCCTGCAAAGGCAAGGGTCAGCGCCAGCAGCTTGCGACGCGTGACCTTCTCGTGAAAGAACAGCGCCGACATCAGCACCACCCAAATGGGCGAGGTGTAAAGCAGGATCGCGGCCTCGGACATGGTCATCATGCGGATCGCCGCGAAGTAGCAGCAGGTCATCAGGCCCACGCTGCCCACGCCCAGCCCCAGAAACAGCGGCAGATCCCGCAATTGCAGCCGGAAGCCTCTGCCCCGCCGCGCGACCAGCAGAAGCAGAAAGCACAGCGCCGCCGCGCACAGGCGCAGCGCCGAAATCTGAATGGAATCGAAGCCGTACGCGCCCAAGCTGCGCACGAAGATGCCCATGGTTCCCCACAGCGCGCCCGCCGCGATAATGAGGGCGCTGCCCATGGCTGAAGAAGTCCTCTGCATATCCATCTCTCCTGTCAGTCAAAGGGGAGCATGCCTTGCGTACATGCTCCCCGTCAAACACATTTTTGGACTCAGGCGTACCTGGGATAGAAGATGTTCTGCGCAGCCTTTGCGCGGGACGTGCTCTGGCCCGTGCGGTTGGCCGGGGCCTCAAAGTTGTAGCAGAAGTAGTAGGCTGCATCGTACGCGCCCTCGGCACTGTTGTCCACGTTCTTCATGTAGCGGTCCACCGAGGGATAGTAGCGCTCCAGCTCGTAGTCCAGGAAGCGCAGCTGGGCGTAGAGGGTGGTGTAATCCAGGCCCTTGTCCTCACAGTAGTTGATCAGGCGGGTCTTGCGGCTGGAGAACCACTGGCAGATGCCGTAGCTGCGGCCGCTGTCGCCGTTGGTGCCGGGACGGAAGCCCGACTCGGCGCTGATGTTCGCCAGCAGGCCCGCGGCGGCGGCAGTGTTGTAGCCCATGACCTTCGTGGCATAGGCGAAGCACAGCTGCTCGTTGGAATACTTGCCCGAGGTGAAGGCATCCTCGATGGTCTCCGGCTTGGGTTCCGGCTTCGGCTCCGGCTTGGGTTCCGGCTCCGGTTCCGGTGCGACAGGCGTCTCCGGCAGGGAAGGCTCGAAGCTCTGGCCCTCGATGGAGAGGTGGCTGACCAGCATGTAGCCCACGTTGCCGCCCTTCTCCACCATGGCGCAGCTTCCGTTGATCGCCAGCACGTACACCTTCACGCCCTTTTTGACCGTGGTGTAGCGGCTGGAGGTGCTGGCCTTCTCGTAGACGCGGGTCTTCTGGGTGGTGACCGCCGCGTCGGCGATGGATTCCACCGTGCCCATGTCGGAGATGGCGGCGTAGCCAGTCTTTCCCTTGTAGCTGATCTTCGCCACGTCGCCGGCGTAGGACTTCACGGTGACGATGGTCTTTTCCGTCAGGGAGCCCAGATAGGTGCTCAGCGACGCGTCGCCGTAGACGCGCATACTGTCGGACTTGACGTAGGCGGAAAAGCTGCTATCTGCAAGCGCCACAGCGGGCATGGCCGTGAGAATCAGCGCGACGAGCATCGCGATCGAGAGGATGCGCAGGGTGCTTCTGTTCGTTTTCATCATGGGAATACGCTCCGTGGTTTCATAGTTTTGCTTTTGCATGTCATCATTCTGTAATATTTATATCATACATCCGAAATCTTGTCAAGCATTTCGACGGAAATACGGCCACAAACGCGAAAAAAACGGCCCCGATTTTGCGAAATCGAGGCCGTTTGCGGCGCAAGCAGCGCCAAATTGTTTCAAAAGTATGTCAAAACATCAGATCACGCGCTCCACCGGGGGATGGCTCTCGCCGGTGAGCCAGTTCATGTCATCGGTGAGCCAGTCCATGATCTCCAGCTGGCGGGTCTCCCAGGCGACGGTAGCGGCGTGCTCCTCGGGGGTGGGCTCGTGGTCGAAGGACTTCACCAGCTCGCAGTAGCCGAAGATGTGGCCGTCGCCGTACCAGATGGTGAAGTTGCTCTCCGGGCCCTCCTTGATCGCGTCGCCGCGCTGCTCGATCAGGCCGTCGTGGCGGCGCTTGTACTCCTCCTCGCAGCCGGGCTTGAGCTTCGTGGCGAACACGCGGTGGCGGATCTGGGACTTATCCTTACGCACAATGCCGATGTCGTGGTACATCTGCCGCATGGAAGCCGGTGCGCAGACCAGCGTCACGCCCTCCGGCAGCGCGCTCAGGATGGAATCAAAGCAGTCCGTGCGTTCGCTCTCGCTCTCGCCGTAGCCGAAGAGGTACTGCTCCATGTGCCAGACGGAGAAATTTTCCACCTGAGCGTCCGCACAGGCGGCCTCGAACGCGGGCTTCAGCGCGCGCACGGCTTCGAGCTGCGCGGCGCGGTCGGCTCCGTCCATTCGCATCAGAAAGGGAACTCGCTTCATATGTATCACTCCTTGATTTCGTAATCGCAGGCCACGGAGGTGAGGCGCACCTCGTGCATGCGCTTCTTCACCGGCAGGTGCACCGGATGGGTCTGGTATGCGTCGAAGGCGGCACGGTCGGTGAACTCGGTGATCAGCGCGAGGTCATAGCTGCGCTCGCTGCCCAGGAAGTCCGCGCCGGCCTCCAGATTCACCATGCCCTCGATCTTGCCCTTCATGCCGTAGAAATTCTCCACCAGCTGGGGAATCTCGGACTTGTACTCCTCCTTGATCTTGAACATTACGATGTGACGAATCATATTCTCTCCTTTCCCTCCCGCAAGGGGAGCGCTTCATTTGTCATCCATGTTGAGGATGCGGGGCACGATGTCCCGCTCACTCAGCTCCAGTATGCAGTAGTGACCGTTCTTCAGCGCGCCGGGGTTGATCAGCAGCGCGCGCCCCACATAGCCCGCGAAGGGCTGGTGGGTGTGGCCGAAGAGCGCCGCGTCCACGGCGTTCTCCTCGGCGTAATAGGACAGCATGTCGTAGCCCAGCTTCACGCGGTAGCGGTCGCCGTGAAGCAGCAGCAGGCGCTTGCCCTCCACGGTAACGCGGGCCTCGCGGGGATGGTGGGCGTAGAAGTCGCAGTTCCCGGCCACGGAGGTGACAGGTATGTCCAGATTCTTCTCCAGCCAGCGCGCGTCCTCCAGTACGTCGCCCAGGTGAAAGACCTGATCGAACTTCTCCGCGCGACAGATTTCGGCGAAGCGCTCCAGATGGAGCCTGCCGCCGTGGCTGTCGGAAACCACGCCGATGCGCGTCACTTCTCCGCCTCCAGCACATCGATCAGCTTCTCAATTGCCCGCGCGCGGTGGGACACGCCGTTCTTGGCCTCGGGATCGGCCTCGGCGAAGGTCATGCCCAGATCGTCGGAGTAGAACAGCGGATCGTAACCGAAGCCGCCCTCGCCGCGGTACTCCCGCAGGATTCTTCCGCAGCACATGCCGTAGGTGGTGACGGGTGCGTGGCCCGGGCGGCACAGCGCCACCGCCGCACCGTAGTGGGCGCTGCGGTCGGGCTCGTCCACGTTCTCCAGCTCCTTCAGAAGCAGCTGGTTGTTGGCCTCGTCGTCGCCGTGCACGCCGCAGTAGCGGGCGGAATACACGCCCGGGCGGCCCCCCAGCGCGTCCACGCACAGGCCGGAGTCGTCCGCCAGCGTGGCGCAGCCGGTGAGCTTCATCAGCGTCTCTGCCTTGATGAGGGCGTTCTCCTCGAAGGTCTCGCCGTTCTCCTCCACGTCGATGTTGATGCCCATCTCCCGCATGGAGCACACGTCGTAGCGGTCGCCCAGCAGCGCGCGCAGCTCCTTCAGCTTGCCGAAGTTGTTGCTGGCCAGCACCAGGCGAGGCTTCTTGAAGATCACGTCCGCGCGGTCGCCCAGCGCATCCAGCTGTGCCTGCATCAGCTGACGGATGCCGCCCTCGCCCAGGTCCAGCAGGCGGTTCAGCTCCGCGCGGCTGTAGCTGCCGTGTTCGCCCGTGCCCTGCACCTCCACAAAGCCCATCTCACCCTTTGCGTCGCGGGTCATGACGATGTTCATGTCCACCTCCGCGCGGCTGTCCTGGGCATACTCCAGATCCAGCGTGCACTGTCCGTCCACAACGCCTACGGAGATGGCCGCGACCTGTTTGACGATGGGCGAATCCTGCATCCTGCCCTCCGCGATCAGCTTTGACACCGCCAGGCACAGCGCCGCGAAGCCGCCGGTGATGGATGCCGTGCGGGTGCCGCCGTCGGCCTGCAGCACGTCGCAGTCGATGTACACGGTGCGCTCGCCCATGCGGCTCAGGTCGCATGCTGCGCGCAGGGAGCGACCGATCAGCCGCTGAATCTCCACGCTGCGCCCGTCCTTCTTCACGCCGTCGCGGGCCTTGCGCTGCGGGGTTGCGCCGGGCAGCATGGCGTACTCCGCCGTGAGCCAGCCCGTGCCCTTGCCCTTTAAAAACGGCGGCACCCCGTCCTGCACGGACGCGGTGCACAGCACGCGGGTTCTGCCGCAGCACACCAGGACAGAACCCGCCGCCATTTCGGTATAATCCGGGAGAATGCGCACCTGACGCAGCTCGTCGTTTCTTCTCATGGTTTCCATTTGTAGTCCTCCAAACAATATCACTTAATCATAATTGAATATCATGTTCGCCTGGGTCTGAATGTAGTCGTTAGCGATCTCGTCGGCCACGTTGGCGAAGCTCGGCACGCTCAGCGTGCCCTGACCCGGGTCATAGGGCTCGCCCTCCACCAGAATCTGCACCGATTTCACGCCCTCGAACTGGGTGCAGGTGAGCACCAGTGCCTTCAGCGCAAGCCGTCCGCCGTCGGTGTTCTGCACCAGATTGGCAAACTCCTTCGTGAAGTTCACCTTCGCCACGCCGTCCACAACCTGTACGTCGATCAGGCCGCAGCCTGCGGGCAGGGCGCTCTCCAGCGGACTCTGGGTGCTCGGGCCCTTGGCCAGCTCCAGCACGGCGGTGTTCACGTCCGCGTTGGAATAGACCATGCGCGTCACCGGCACCACCACGCTGCTGCTCTCGCAGGGGAAGTAGAGCGTGACCGGCTTCAATTCCCCGCTGTTGATGGTCGGGACGGAGGTCTCCAGGTTGATCTCCCCGCGCTCGAAGGTTCCGGAGATGTCGGTGCCGTGGGTCAGCTTGTCGAGCTTCTGACCGCCTACCAGAAATTCCACCCGCTCCACGCTCTCGAACTCCGTCAGCGCCTGCACGATGGCGGCGATCATGTTGCTCTCGGCGGCAGCGTCGGCCATGTTCAGCACTTCCTTGCTCAGGTCGATGCGCGCAAGGCCGTCGGAGATGTCCAGGTCGATGGTCGTGCCCTCGGGCAGCACCGTCTTGAGGCCCAGCCGCGCGGCCTGCATATCGTTCTCCGGCGACTGGATCATCCGATTCAGCGTGGCCTTCGCAACGCCGTCCTCGTAGGGAAGGGTGCACATCACCGGCACCAGATAGCCATAGTTGTCCTGATAGTAGACCACCGTGGACATGGTTGCCGCCTTTGCGCCGTCGGTGGGACTCGTGCCCGATGCATCCGCGTTCGTCGCGGCGCTCTCCTGCGTCGGAACCGGCACAATCGGGGCCGACGGCGACGGCATGCCGCTTGCGGAGGGTGCAGGCGTGACCACCGCATCCGACGCGGCGCGCTCCCCACCCCAGAATGTCCATGCGCAGGCCAGCGCCACCGCGATCAGCAGCAGGATCAGCGCCAACAGATACAGACTTCTCTGACTTCCGGTCATCTTCATCTGGAACCCTCCTTGCGACTTCCCGTTCATCCGGACTTGCTGTTCAGTCCAGTGTATTCCATCGCAGGGAGAACTATGCGCATGCATGTGACAGTTAATCCAAGCGATACTATTTTAGCATATCCCGGGCGGTTGCGCAATCGTCCGGACTGGGGTATAATGGAACATATTATTCTGATGATCAAACCGAAGGAGAACAACCATGCCCCTGGACGGATTCACGCTGGGCCTGATCGCCCGCGAACTCAACGACGCGCTCTGCGGCGGACGCATCGACCGCATCATTCAGCCGGAGCGCGACGAGCTGATCTTCACCGTGCGCAACGGTGGCGCAAACCACCAGCTGCTGCTGTCCGCCAGCGCAGGCTGCGCGCGTGCCCACCTGACGAACGTGCGCAAGAACAGCCCGCTGGAGCCCTTCAACCTGTGCATGCTGATGCGCAAGCACCTGATCGGCGGACGGATCTACGAGATTCGTCAGGCCGAGGCAGATCGCATTCTGGAGATCGAGATCGAGCATCTGGACGAGCTGGGCGACCGCGCCCGCAAGACCATCGTCTGCGAGTTCATGGGCAAGCACTCCAACCTGATCTTCACCGGCGCGGACGGGCGGATCATCGACAGCGCGCGACGGGTCAGCGAGGCCATCTCCTCGGTGCGCGAGGTGCTGCCGGGCCTGCGCTACGAGCGTCCCCCGGCCCACGGCAAGATCCCCTTCGATCAGGTGACTGAGGATGCACTCTACGCGGCCCTGCGGAACAAGGGCGGGCCGCTTAACAAGCTGATCTCCGCCTGCATCAGCGGCATGTCCTCCCAGACGGCACGGGAGCTTATTTTCCGCGTCTGCGGCAACGAGGACGCGCACATCGAGGAGTGCGACCTGAATGCAGTGTGCACCTCCATCGCTTCCGAGCTGCACAGCATTCCGCTGGAGCTCGCCCCCGCCGTGCTCTACGGTGCGGACGGGCGGCCCGTGGACGCAATCGCCTTCCCCTACCGCAGCCGGGCGCACCTGCGCAGCGAGTCCTTCCCCACCATCTCCGCCGCGATGGACGAATTCTTCCGCTCCCGCGACCGCGCCGAGCGCATCGCCCAGAAGAGCGCCGCCATTCACCGCACGCTGAAGAACAACATCGAGCGCTGCGAGAAGAAGCTGGCGCTGCAGCGGGAGGCGCTGCTGGGGGCCGAGCGCATGGAGGAGTACCGGGTCAGCGGCGAGCTGCTGACGGCGAACCTGCACCTGGCGGAGAAGGGCATGAAGTCGGTGTCCCTTCCCAATTATTACGATCCCGAGCTCAAGGAGATCGAGATTCCGCTGGACGTGAAGCTCTCCCCCGCCCAGAACGCGCAGCGCTATTTTAAGCTCTATCAGAAGGCCCGCAACGCGCGCACGCTGGCGGCGGAGCAGATCGAAAAGACCAGCGAGGAGCTGGCCTATCTGGAGGGCCAGATGGACAACCTGGGCAAGTGCAGCGGCGAGAGCGAGCTTGCGGAGCTGCGGGACGAGCTGGAGAAGTTCGGCTATGTGCGCCGGGTCACCAACCGCCGCCAGATGAAGCAGCTGCCGCCCAGCCAGCCGATGAAGTTCACCGCACCCTCGGGCGCGACCATCCTGGTGGGCAAGAACAACCTGCAAAACGACAAGCTGACCTTCTCCGCCGATCCCAACGAGATCTGGCTGCACGCCAAGGACATGCCGGGCAGCCACGTGATCATCGTGGGCGAGAACCCGGACGACGAGACCATCGTCTACGCCGCGAAGCTGGCCGCCGCATACTCCAAGGGAGCAAACTCCTCCAACGTGCCGGTGGACTACACCAAACGGCGCTTCGTGAAGAAGCCCTCCGGCGCGAAGCCGGGCTTCGTGATCTACACCAACCAGCGCACGCTGTACGTGACCCCGGAGCGCCCGGCGGAGGTGTAATATGAACATCGAACTGATTCCCTGGACGCAGGCCGAGCCGGACGACATCGCCCGCATCTTCACCGACGTGGACCGCAGCTACCTGGCCGACGGCCTGCCCACGCCCTACACCCGGGAGCACGTGGAAAAGTGGCTCAGCGAGGAGGTGCTCCCCAACGAGGGCACGCGGGGCCTGTTTCGCATCATCCGCGTGGACGGGAGGTGCGCAGGCGACGTGCAGCTCAACTGCAAGGAGGGCGCGTACCGTCGGGACGCGGACCTCGGCTACGTGCTGCTGGATGCGTACAAGGGGCGGGGCGTGATGACCGAGGCCGTGGGCCGCATCTGCGCGGAGGCCTTTGCAACGCTGGACATCC
>CAMBWJ010000064.1 GCA_945871545.1 uncultured Clostridia bacterium
TTGCTGCGCTTGACGAAGGTGTCCTTCACGTCGGGATTGACGATCAGATCCAGATAGCGCTGGCGATAGCGGGTGTCGGTGTCCTGCAGGCCGTGGAACTTCTCCGGCAGCGGATGCAGCGACTTGGTCAGCAGGGTGATCTCCTGCGCGTGCACGGAGATCTCGCCGGTCTTGGTGCGGAACACGAAGCCCTTCACGCCGATGATGTCGCCGATGTCGAAGCTCTTGAAGGCCTTGTAGGCCTCCTCGCCCACGTCATCGCGGCGGACGTAGACCTGAATGCGGCCCTCGCGATCCAGCAGGTGGGCGAAGCTGGCCTTGCCCATCACGCGGCGGGACATCATGCGGCCCGCGATGGAGACGGTCTTCTCAACGTCGTCGGTGAAGTCGCGCACGATCTGCGCAGAGTGATCGGTGACGTCGTAGGTGGTGATGGCGTAGGGATTCCTGCCCTCCGCCTGCAGCGCCTGCAGCTTCTCCAGGCGGATACGGTTCTGCTCGGACAGCTCCTGCTGGGAGATCTCCGGGGTGTTGTTGTTGATTTCTTCAGCCATTTGAATGCTCCTTTAAAAAGACCGGCGTGTGCAAAACATGCCGGTCGATTCGGTCGGTGGGAAAATCAGCGCTTGCGGATGTCCAGAATCTTCAGCTTGACCTTGCCGCCGGGGGTATTGGCCACGACGGTGTCGCCCAGGTGCGCGCCGATCAGCGCCTCGCCGATGGGGGACTCGTTGGAGATGAACAGCTTCATGGGATCGGCCTCGGTGAAGCCGACGATGGTGTATTCATCCTCCTCGTCGTATTCCATATCCAGAACGCGCACGATGTTGCCCAGGGACACCACATCGGTGGATGCAGCGCTGTCGTCCACGAAGGTGGCGGTGCGCAGAATCTGCTCAATGCGGTTGATATTTCCGTAAACCTCGGCCTCCTTGGCCTTGGCGGCGTCATACTCAGCGTTCTCACTCAGATCGCCGAAGCCGCGCGCGATCTGAATCTCCTCGGCGACGCGCTTCTTGGCCTCCATCAGATCGGCCAGATCCGCTTCGAGTTTTTTCTTATCTGTAAGGGTAAGTTGGCGGGTATCAGACATTGTAGGAACCTCCTGCCACGCACGTGCGGCAAAAATAATAATACAGAAAGAAACACTGCCCGTCTTCCTGAAGCAGTGCTCTTCTCTGACCGAGAATATTATACGCCCGCAGCCAGGAAATGTCAAGCGCGGCGATCTGGACGCCCGATCCCGGAAACCTCCGGCGAGCGTGGATTTACGTAAAAATAACGATCTGTTCTGCGGGTCAGTCCCCGCCGCGCAGCAGGTTCAGCTGGGCGTTCAGGCACAGCTTGTGGGCGATGGCCAGGATGGCCGTGTGCAGGATGCGCTTCTCCCGGCTGTCCCGCGCGTCCGGCGGCTGCGGCGCGGTCTCCAGGCCGAAGGCGCAGCGCAGTGCGCGCTCCAGCTCCGTGCGGAAGTAGTTGTAGGCCGCGCGGCTGTCGTAGCCGCTGCGCTGCAGCTGCACCAGCAGGTGCAGATCCTCGATGGACAGCACCGACTTCGCCACGGCAATGAAGAACAGGTGGGCGATTTGCTCCCGCCCGTACTGCTTGCGCACGGGGTTTGCAACCAGTCCGCGCTTGACGTAGTTGCTGACCATGGAACCGGTCACGCCCGCGCCCGGCAGCGGCCGGAGCGCCTCGGACACGTAGCGCGCGGCCTGCTCCAGATACAGCCCGGTGTCCGGTATCTCATCGTATGCGGGCAGGCGGAACTCCCGGATCGCATCGGGGAATTCGCCGCCAAAGTTCTGCTCCATCACGTCCCCTCCCGTCGCTTGGTATTCTACCGCAGAATCGCCGCGCCGTCAACCGGAGGCGCTCCGGTGGGAGGGGGAACATGCTTCCTCACAGGCCGCGCTCGTCCATGCCGCTCTCCGCGCCGCGGCAGATCACATGGCCGCAGGAGATGAAGTAGGTGATCAGGAAGTACAGCACGTACGCGCCCGCGACCACCAGCGCGATCAGCACCGCCGTCTCCATGGCCCTCCAGCCGTTCAGGCCGAAGTCCCAGATTTCATACACTTTGCCGAAGATCAGGCCCATGGGCACGGTCATCAGCAGCGGAAAGGCGATGGGTGCCAGGAAGAACGCGCCGATCTGCCTGCGCAGCGCGGACTTCTGCGTCCTTTCATCCGCACCCAGGCGGTACAGGATGGCGAAGCGCCTGCGCTCCTCGTCCAGCGTGGACAGGATCTTCACGGAGAGGATGGCCAGCGCCATGCAGACGAACACCGTGGAGACGTACAGCGTGCCGAACAGCAGCGTTCCAGCGTTGGCGTTGCTCCACAGGCGGTACTCCTCGCGGATCGCGAAGTCGCACCACTCTTCCGGGCCGTACTCCGTCTGCCGGAGGTAGGTCAGCTCCGAAAGCATGCTGCGGGAATCCGGGCGGTGGTTCACAAGCGTGTATGCGGCGCACACGTCCGAGACGGGCATGCCGGAAATCGCCTCGTCGGGCACGACGAAGTACAGCCGCGCGCGCCGCGCAAATTCGGGATAGCTGGCGCTGCTTCCCGCCCAAGAATAGGGCTTGCCGTTCAGGGTAACCGGCTTGTCCGAAAAGTCCACCTCGCTGATGCCCTGCACTCCGGTAACCACCAGGTACTGCCCGTCCAGCGCCACCGGCTCCCAGCCGCAGCCCGTCAGCAGGGCGTTGAACTGACTCAGGGGCAGGTACTTGTCCGTCCAGCCCATGAGGTCGTAGCCCAGCACGCTGCTGCAAAGGGTGGTTTCCCCCGCCGAATGGAGCTGAAAGTCCATCCGGGACGCGATGGGGCTGTATTTCTCGATGATCCCCTCGCCCTCATCCAGGGAGATCTCCGGCTCCCGCGCGCAGTCGAGCATGGCCAGCACATCGTAGGGGCAGTCCTTCGCGACGGAGCAGTCCGCGTAGATCTTCTCGCCCATCGCAATGTTGGACATGCCGACGGCGAAGACCAGGATCGTGGCCAGCGCGCCGATGAGCAGGGCGTTTACGGTCATCCTGCCGGAGAGTCCCCGCAGCACCACGGCGTTCGCGCCGCGATTCTTCAGCTTTTCACTGCGCAGCAGCGCCCCGGCGAGGGCCCGAGACAGGGTGAAGTGGGACAGAAAGACCATCGCCAGATCCACCACGAGCCAGAGCAGCACGACCACGCCGTCCTGATCGCGGAACGCGGCCATCAGGTTTCGGTAGGTCACGATCAGGCTGGCGGCGAGGCCCGCCACCGCCACAATCGAGAGCGCGCGCCAGAGGGCTGGGTGCTTCTTGCTTCGCTCCACAGCTTCGGCCTTCAGAAGCTCCGCCATCGAGGTTTTCTTCAGATACCGCAGGGAGACCAGCGTGGACAGGAGGAACATGCCGAGGCTCACCGCCAGGGTCAAAAGAATCCCTTGGGCGGAATAGGCGGAGACGGCGAAGGGCAGCTCCATCAGCGAGGAGAACAGCGCCACGAGAAGCTGGAAGATCACCAGCCCTGCGCCCATGCCCGCCAGCATGGCGAGGAAGGACAGGATGCCCGTCTCGCAGGCGAACAGCGTCTGGATGTTGCGCCGGGTCATGCCCAGCGTCAGGTACATGCCGAACTCCTTCCGGCGCAGCTTCAGCATGAAGCCCGTGGCGTAGCTGAGCACGAGAGATGTGACCAGGCAGGACAGCACCGTGACCATGGTGAACATGGTGCGCACGTCGGAGGAATCCTCGGCAAGCGAACGGATGCGGTCGCTGTAGCTGAGGTTGTTGACCGCGAACATCAGCGCGATGCTCAGCGCCACCGTGACGAAGTAGATCAGGTGGCTGCCGATCTGCCGCCGGACGTTCCGCAGGGCGAGCTTAGCGAACATCCGCCTCACCTCCCAGCGCCGCCATGACGTTCAGAATCTCGTGGTACATGCTCTGGCGGCTGCGATCCCCCCGGTACAGCTCGTTCCAGATCTTGCCGTCCTTCAGAAACAGCACCCGGTCGGCGTAGGAGCCGACCACCGCGTCGTGGGTCACCATCAGGATGGTGGAGCCGAGGCTCTGGTTCATCCGGGTGAAGGTCTGCATCAGGCTCCGGGAGTTGGCGCTGTCCAGCGCACCGGTGGGCTCGTCCGCCAGGATCAGCGCGGGCTCGGTGATCAGCGCACGGGCGCAGGCAGCGCGCTGCCGCTGACCGCCGGAGAGCTGCCGGGGGAACTTGTCCAGCTGCTCCGCGATCTCCAGCGCGGCGGCGACCTGCGCAAGCCGCTTTTTCGTCTCCGGCAGGGCGCATTTCCGCAGGTTCAGCGGCAGCACGATGTTTTCGGCCACGGTCAGCGTGTCCAGCAGGTTGTACTCCTGAAAGATGAAGCCCAGGCGGTCGCGGCGGAAGGCCGCCAGTGCCTGCTCCCGCATTTCGGCGATGTTGCGGCCTTCAAGAAGGATGCCGCCGGAGCTGGGGCGGTCGATGGTGGCGATGACGTTCAGCAGCGTGCTCTTGCCGGAGCCGGACGCGCCCATGACGGCGGTGAACTCTCCTCTTTCCATGGCGAAGCTCACGCCGTTCAGCGCCCGGGAGACGTTGTCTCCGCTGCCGTAGTATTTGCTCACGTTTTTGATTTCAAGCAGAGTGTTCATGGTTACTCACCAGCCTTTCACGGCGATTGTACCGCAAAAGCGCCCGATTTGTTCCAACGCTGACCGCATCCTGTCTTACAGTTTTGTTGGATTCAGTTGGGAAAGCGGAAGCTGAAGCGGGTGAAGCGCCCCTCCTCGGAGGCGATCTCCAGGGAGATGTTCAGCGCCTCGCACAGCTTGCTTACGATGTACAGCCCCATGCCGGTGCTGCCGCCGCGACTGCGCCCCGCGCTGCCGGTGAAGCCGCGCTCCGTGACCCGCGTCCGCTCGTGGGTCGGGATGCCGGGGCCGTCGTCCTCAAAGATCAGGCAACCCGGCTCCAGTTCGATCTGAATCCGGCAGCCGGGGCAGTATTTGGCGCAGTTGATCAGCAGCTGCTTGAGGATGAACACCACGCGCTTCGCATCCGTGTAGACCTCCGCCGCCCCGTCGATGGACACGGAGATGTCCGCCGCGATCAACAGCTCCATCTCCTCCCGGATGGCCTGATCGCAAGCCGCGCGAAGGTCGGCGGGCGCGATCTGGGTGTCCTTCTCCGCCGTGCGCAGCTTGGCGTAGGTCAGGATGGTCTCGCTCAGGTTGTCCGCGCGGCGCAGCTCCCGCCGCAGCTTGGACGAATCCCCGCCGTTGGCGAGGATCAGCGCACAGGCGGTCAGTGGGGTCTTGATCTCGTGCACCCAGCGCTCCACATAGTCGCAGTAGTCCTCCATCTCCGACCGGGTCTGCTCCACCGCGCCGATGGCGGAGCGGGAGATTTCCTTCATCAATAGATCGTATTCCAGCTCCACCGCGTCCCGGGGGCGCTGAAGCGTTTCGCCGATCAGGTACCGCTCCGGCAGCGCGTCCAGGCGACGCCGCAGCGCCCTCAGCCTGCGGTCGGTGCGCCGCCAGCCGACGAGCACGCAGGCCAGCAGCACAAAACCGCCGCTGAGCAGAAGGATCAGCAGCAGCGACAGAGGAATCGCGCAGAACCAGCCCACCAGCAGGAGATACAGGCTTGCCATCGCCGCTGCGCAGAGGGGCACGGCCTTTGCGCAGACGTACTTCCACAGACTCACAGCCGGTACCCCACGCCGCGCACCGTGCGGATGAAGCCGTCCGCGCCGAGCTGCCGAAGCTTTTCCCGGAGCCTGCCGATGTTGACGTAGAGGGTGTTGCCGTCCACGTACATGCCGTTCGTCCACAGATCCTCGATCAGCTCGTCCCGGGTGCACAGCTCCCGCTGCATCAGGCACCAGAGGATGCGCGTCTCGTTCTTCGTCAGCTCCACGTCCCGCCCGGCATAGCTCGCCTTCATGCCCGGCAGGTTCAGCGTCAGCCCACGGACGGTGCATGCATCCGCCGCCGCGCCCTTCAGCATCCGCCCGATCCGCGCCAGCAGCACGGCGGAGTTGTAGGGCTTGCGGATGAAATCGTCCCCGCCCACGCCGAAGGCCAGCAGCTCGTCCTCCGGGGTGTCCCGGGCGGTGAGGAAGATCACCGGGGTGTCGGATTGCTGCCGCAGCTTCCGGCAGCGGGTGAAGCCGCTCTCCCCCGGAAGGTTCACGTCCATCAGGATCAGGTCGCAGGGCATCTCCTCCACCGGCAGATAGCCGTTGGCCCGGAGCAGGGCGCTCAGCTCCGTCCGGATGGCCCCGTCGTCTTCAACAATCAGGATTCTCTTCATATTGCACACATCACCTTTCAGGAACATCCGTATTGCGCAGGTTTCCGGGGAACAGCGAAGCCGGGGAACCGCATATTTTGCAATTCCCCGGGCCTTCGGATGGATTCATCGGGTGTAAACCTCGATGGCTGCCGCCATGAATGCCGCCGTGCCGTCGCCGAAGCGGTCGATGTTCTGCGTGAAGCGCGCATCGCCGACGTACATCTGGCCGAGGCAGGCGAGGATCTCCTTCGTGCAAGTGTAGTAGCTTGCGCTGATGTAGTCCTGCCACCGCTTCACGAGGGCCTGCGCCTCCGGGCTGTCCGGGGCGAGTGCGCGCTTTTTGCCGAATTCGCGCAGAAGCTCCGCGCCCTCGCCGTCCAGCATCCGCTGCTGCGCGTCGCCGGTGCGGGCCGACCGCGCCTCGTACTCGGCGTAGGCGGCGGTGTCGCCCCAGCGCTGCTTCGCCTCCTCGGCGTACCTCCTTCTCGTCTCCTCAATCTCCGTCGCATCGAATTGCCGGAAGCTCATATCCCGCTCTCCCTTCAGCGTACTGTCCACCAGCGCAATCAGCCTGTCGAGCCTGCCGCGCTTCTGCAAGAGCAGCTCCTTCTGCTTTCGCAGCGCGTCCTCCCGATCATAGGCGGGGTTCTGCAGGATGTTCCGGATGTCCTCCAGGGGAAAGTCCAGCTCCCGGAAGAACAGAATCTGCTGCAAAAGCTCCAGATCCGCGTCGCTGTAAACCCGATAGCCCGCCTCCGTGACCCCGTCCGGCTTCAGCAGGCCGATCTCGTCGTAGTAGTGCAGCGTGCGGACGGTGACGCCCGTCAGCTTTGCCACCTCGCTGATCTTCATCGCCAGAAGTCCTCCGTCTGCTTCAGAATTTCTTCGGTCGGCGTGAGCGTCGCCTCATGGATGGACGCGCCCGTCTTCTCCAGATAGTGCCCGATCAGCGCATATCCGCAGGCGTAGCCGCCGCAGTAGGGCATTCCGATGGGCTTTCCTCCCCGCAGCGCCATGATTTCGTCGCCGTAGAGATAGGAAGAAAGCGTCTGGAAGTCGCTCGTTTCGAGCTTCTCCCGGATGCGCGGCACGACGGTCTCCCGCAGCATCTCCGGCGAGGTCTCCCGAACCCACCTGCCGACCTTGTCCTCGCCGAACATCTCCGCTGCGAAGCGCTCCGCCAGGCCCTCCGACACGATCATGTCCGCCAGCGTGACCTGGCTGCTCCACTGCATGAACTGCCAGCGCACGTTGTGGTTCGTCTCGTGGGCCAGCGCCACCGGCAGCAGCGCCAGCGAGCGCGCATTCGGCACGATGGAGCCGATGATGTAGCCTGGAATCCCGCCGTCGCCGCAGTAGTCGCCCGCCATGACGGTCATGGGGCTGTGCGGGTCGCTCAGCACGACGGTGAAGCGGTACTCCTGCTGCGGCAGCCGGATCCCGCGCTGCGCAAAGCCCGAGAGCGCGCTGCGGATGCTGTCCTCGCAGCCTGCCCAGAATCCGTCGCCGCTGATCTGATCGATCTCCCCGCGGCGCGCCTGCGTGATCTGCGCCGGGGCGTAGTAGCCGCTCATCGCGGCGGCGGAGACCACGTCATGGCCCCCGGCTTCCGCCCGCAGGGGAATTCCCACGCAGGACCACTTGAATTCAAAGGGCTTCATCAGCTCGTTCCGATAGATGTTCTCCTTCTCCGCCGGGGCCGCATCCATCATTTTCCGATAGATGCGGTCGGAGCGAATCGCTGTGATTTTCATGCTTCAAACCTCCGTTTTGTCATCTCATGTCCGAACATGTGCACAGGATACACCATGACGCAGCGTGAGAGTCAAGGGGGTTTGAAAGATTTATTTTGGCGGGTCAGGCTCCCCTTCCGTTCAGTTCTTTCGGATCGAAACGTCCCCCGAGGTGGTGTCGATCTCGATCCCGGCGCTGCCGCTGCCGCAGATGTAGCTGCGACCGTCCTTCTTCAGGGCGAAGTCGGACTCAAAATCGCCGCTGGTGGTGCTGACCTTCGCGGTGAAGTCCGCGTGCTCCGGGAGACTGA
>CAMBWJ010000065.1 GCA_945871545.1 uncultured Clostridia bacterium
TTCTTCTTGCGGGTGATGTCGCCGCCGTAGCACTTGGCCAGCACGTCCTTGCGCAGGGCCTTCACCGTCTCGCGGGCGATGACCTTGCCGCCGATGGCCGCCTGAATCGGAATTTCGAACATCTGCCGCGGAATGGCCTCCTTCAGCTTCTCCGCGATGGAGCGCCCGCGCGGATAGGCCCGGTCGCGGTGCACGATGATGGACAGCGCGTCGCACTGGTCGCCGTTGAGCAGCATGTCCAGCTTCACCAGGTCGCTCCTGACGTAGCCCTTGAGCTCGTAGTCGAAGGAGGCATAGCCCCGCGTGCGGCTCTTGAGCTGGTCGAAGAAGTCGTAGATGACCTCGTTGAGGGGCATGTCGTAGGAAAGCAGCACGCGGCCGCCCTCGATGTACTTCATGTCACGGAAGATGCCGCGCTTGTCCTGGCACAGCTCCATGATCGCGCCCACGTAGTCCTGGGGCGTGATGACGGACGCATCCACGAAGGGCTCCTCCATGGATTCGATCTCCTGCACCGGCGGCAGGTTGGTGGGGTTGTCGATCATCACCTGCGTACCGTCGGTCTTGTTGACCTTGTAGACGACGCTGGGCGCGGTGGTCACCAGATCCAGGTCGAACTCGCGCTCCAGCCGCTGCTGGATGATCTCCATGTGCAGAAGGCCCAAAAAGCCGCAGCGGAAGCCGTAGCCCAGCGCCACACTGGTCTCCGGCTCGTAGGACAGCGCCGCGTCGTTCAGGCGCAGCTTCTCCAGCGCGTCGCGCAGGCTCTCGTAGTCCGCGCCGTCGGCGGGATAGATGCCGCAGTACACCATCGGCAGCACCGGCTTGTAGCCCGGCAGCGGCTCCGAGGCCGGAGCGTCCGCCAGCGTGATGGTGTCGCCCACGTGCACGTCCGCGATGTCCTTGATGGACGCGGCGATGTAGCCCACCTCGCCGGCGCGCAGCTCGTCCTTCGGTGCGTAGCCCAGCGGGCGGTACGCGCCCACCTCCGTGACCTCGAACTCGCACTTGCCGGCCATCATGCGGATGCGGTCGCCCACCTTCACCCGGCCGCTCTTGAGCCGCACCGAGGAGATCGCGCCGCGATAGTTGTCATAGTAGGAATCGAAGATCAGCGCTTGCAGCGGCCCGTCCACGTCGTCCTGCGGCGCGGGGATCTTCTCGATCACCGCCTCCAGCACGTCCTCGATGCCCACGCCCTGCTTGGCGGAGATCAGCGGACAGCCCTCGGTGTCCAAGCCGATCTCGTCCTCGATCTCCTGCTTCACCACCTCGGGCTGGGCGCTGGGCAAATCGATCTTGTTGATGACGGGCAGGATCTCCAGATCGTGCTCCAGCGCCAGATACACGTTGGCCAGCGTCTGGGCCTCGATGCCCTGGGAGGCGTCCACCACCAGAATCGCGCCCTCGCAGGCGGCCAGCGCGCGGGAAACCTCGTAGTTGAAGTCCACATGGCCGGGGGTGTCGATCAGGTTCAGCTCGTAGGTCTTCCCGTCCTTCGCGGTGTAGTTCATGCGCACGGCCTTCGACTTGATGGTGATGCCGCGCTCCCGCTCCAGCTCCATGGAATCCAGCACCTGATCGGTCATCTCGCGCAGCTGCATCGCACCCGTCTTTTCCAGGATGCGGTCCGCCAGCGTGGATTTGCCGTGGTCGATGTGGGCGATGATGCAAAAATTGCGTATTCTGCTCTGATCAAATTCGGACATATGGAATCCTCCGCCTATCTATTCAATGTAATGATACAGGATTCCAATGTAAAAATCAAGTCCACCCCGAAAAACGGGGTGGACTTTGCCGCGCAGACGCGCATTTTTATGAAGGCTGTGCTCAGGCCGTCTGCTTCTTGCTCAGCACGATCTGCAGCACCACGCCCAGGGCGATCAGCGCGAGACCGATCACGTCCGTCAGCGTGCCGGGGATGATCAGGCAAAGGCCGCCGGCGATGGTCAGCACGCGCTCAACCACGTTCATCGGCTTCACCAGGTAGCCGCTCAGGCCCGCCGCCACGCCGATCATGCCGATGGTGGCCGTCAGCGCGATCAGGATCACGTCGTACCAGACCACGTCGCCCACGAAGAGGATCGACGGGCTGTATGCGAACACGAAGGGGATGATGAACGCTGCAATCGCCAGCCGTGTGGCCGTGATACCCGTCTTCATCGGGTTGCCCTTCGCAATGGCCGAGCCTGCGTAGGCTGCCAGCGCAACCGGCGGCGTGATGTCCGCCACGATGCCGAAGTAGAACACGAAGAAGTGCGCCGCGATGGTGGGAATGCCCATCTGAATCAGGATCGGCGCGCAGGTGGAGGCCATGATGCAGTAGTTTGCGGTGGTGGGAACGCCCATGCCCAGCACGATGCAGCACAGCATGGTCAGCACCAGCGCCAGCAGCGAAGAGGAGCCGGAGATGCCCACGATGATGTTGATCAGCTTGGAGGCAAGACCCGTGACGGTGAGGCAGCCGGCAATGATGCCCGCCACGCCGCAGGCCACGGCCACGGTGATGACGCCGCGTCCGCCAGCCTCCAGGGAATCAAAGATGCTCTTTGCGCTGAAGCCGCCGTCCGCGCCGAAGGTTGCCGCAACCACGCCGTGCTTGAGCTGCTCGCCCGACTTCTTCGCGCGCAGGTAGCGCAGGAAGTTGTTGATAAAGCCCACCGCAATGGCCGCCAGAATGGCGATGGCTGCGGAGAACTGCATGGTCTTGGTGTTGCTGCACACCAGGTAGATCAGGATGATCAGGGGCAGCAGCAGGTAGCTGTCCTTGATCAGCTGGCGCATGCGGGGCAGCAGCTCCTTGGGAATGCCCTTCAGGCCCAGCTTCTTGGCCTCCAGATGCACCGCGATGAAGATGCCCAGGAAGTACAGCACCGCCGGCAGGATCGCGCGCACGATGATGTTGGAGTAGGGCACGCCCACATACTCCGCCATCAGGAAGGCCGCAGCGCCCATGATGGGGGGCATGATCTGACCACCGGTGGAGGCGGCAGCCTCAACCGCGCCAGCGAACTCCGGACGATAGCCGGTCTTCTTCATCATCGGAATGGTGACGGAGCCGGTGGTGACGGTGTTGCCCACGGAGGAGCCGGACACCATGCCGCACAGCGCCGAGGACACGACCGCGACCTTCGCCGGGCCGCCCGCGAAGCGGCCGCAGAGGCTGTTCGCCAGGCTGATGAAGAAGTCGGAGATGCCGGTGCGCTCCAGGAACGCACCGAAGATGATGAATACGACGATGTACTTGGAGCAGACGTTGATCGGGGTGGAGAGCACGCCGCTGTCGCCGTAGAACAGCTTGTAGACCACCAGCGGAATGCCGCCCTTGCTCCACAGGGTCACCAGGGTATAGATCATGAACACGCCGGCCACGCACAGAATCGGCAGGCCCACGCTGCGGCGGCACAGCTCCGCCAGCACCAGCATGCCAACCGCGCCGACCACGATGTAGAACATGTCCTTGGTGATGCGCATGTTCAGCTTCACCACGGTCTGGGCGTTGAAGGTGTAGAACAGGAACGCGCCCGCGCCCAGCACCATCAGCACGATGTCATACCAGGGCATGTAATTGACCCGAACCTTGCCCTTTTTGGCCGGGTAGGTCAGAAAACCGATGAGCACCACCAGTCCCAGGAAGGAGGACAGGCGGATCTGCTCCATGAAGTTTGCAAACAGGGTCACATAGATGCAGAAGAGCGCAAAGAGCACCGTCAGACTGTTGACGATGATCTTGGGAACGCCCTCCCACACGCGCGTGTTCGACTCGCGGTCAAACTTGCGCATGATCGCATCGACTTCCGCAGCCGATCCAACGTCTGCGTCCGCAGCGCCGGGGGCCGAGCCGATGATCTTCGGGTCCTTATCGGGGTCTCGCTTCATATTGTCTCCTCCCATGACCGGAAAGAATCCGCCAAATTTTCTAAAATGCCGCCGATACATGACGGGGGACTATGGCGAAACGCCTTCGCCGTAGTCCCCCTGTTCTATCTCCGCGCTTTGCACGCGCGGTCAGCGTTCCTTATTCGGCAACCGTGATGCCCTTCTCGGCGAAGTACTTGGCAGCGCCGGCAGCATAGGGAAGGCCGCACTCGGAAGCATACTCCAGATTCAGCTCCAGGCCCTTCGCATGGGCGGCGGCGATCTCCTCGGTGTTCTCGAAGATGGTGGAAACGATGGTGTAGGCCTCCTCGTCGGTCACATCGGCGTTGGCGATGATGATGGCCTTGACCGCCACGGTGGTCACGTCCTCGTCGATGCCCTCATAGGTGCCGGCGGGGATCACGCACTCGGTGTAGGCGCCGTTGAGCTCCTTCAGCTTCGCAACGTGCTCTGCATCGCAGCCAACCAGGTAAGCGCCCTTGGTCGCGCACAGATCGACGACGGCGGTGGTGGGAGCGCCCGCGACGACGAAGGCAGCGTCAATCTTGCCGTCCTTCAGCGCTTCGGCGGAGTCCGCGAAGGAGAGGTACTGGGGATTGATGTCGGCCTCGGTCATGTCATAGGCGGCCAGGAAGTCCATGGCGTTGAAGTACACGCCGGAGCCGGCAGCGCCGATGGAGACGTTCTTGCCGCGCAGGTCGTCCATGCTCTTGATCTCCGGATTGCAGGTGACCAGCTGCACGGTCTCGTTGTACAGGGCGGCCAGCGCCTTGAAGGAGGTGATGGGAGCGCCTTCATACTGCTCGAAGCGGATGCCGTTGTAGGCGTAGTAGGCAACGTCGCTCTGCACGAAGCCCAGCTGTGCGAAGCCCATGTCCAGCATGTCGATGTTGGCTGCGGAGCCCTCACCGGCAACTGCGGTCACCTGAACGTCGGTGTTGTCGCTGATGTACTGAGCCAGCACGCCGCCGAAGGCGTAGTAGGTGCCGGAGGTGCCGCCGGTGGTGAACTGCAGCTCTGCCATTGCGGATGCGCAGCTGAACACCATGACCAGTGCAATCAGAATCGCCAAAGTCTTTTTCATTGTAGTTTTCCCCCTTGAAAATTTGGGCATGTGAAATTTCTCAATCACAACCCATTTTTTCATATTATACCGCAATTCTCTTCGCCTGACAATAGTGAATCGAGTTTTTGAATGTAAATTATTGCATATTGCGTAAAATCCAACGTCAATTTGTGTTTTTTTGCACTTTCCCCATCTCCCCAATGCACATTTGCATCGTCTTAACGCAAAAAGAAAGGCTGTAACATCCGCCCGCACGCAATTCTGATATATGCGGAAAGGCCGACGGACTTGAACGCCGCCGACCTTTCCTGAAATATCCGTATTGTGCGCTCCGCTCAGAGGCGATCCGGATAGGCGCCCTGGGCGATCAGCGCGCGAATCCGCTGCTGGGTGTTCGCCTTGTCCAGGGCGTAGGTCATGCCGAACCACTTGTCGTGGGTGGGCAGCACCTGCACGCTTCCCCCGCCGCTGCGGATCAGCCTGCCCACGATCGAGGGCAGCAGGAACTCGGAGGTCACGTCGTCCCCGGACAGCCGCTCCAAAAAGCGCGGGAACTGCTCCTCCAGATAGCCGATGAACGAAGCCGGCAGGCCCCAGATGTTCATCGAAACCGCCTCGCCGCCGTCCAGTTCGCGCACGCCGTCCTCCGCCTCCACGCAGGGCCGCCCGTCGCGCAGCAGGATGCCGCGGGTCTCCCGAATCTCGTCGAGCTTCCCGTCCGCATCCACCTTGCAGATGCCGCGGGTCACGGCGCCGCTCTCCGAGAGCGTGTTGCCCAGCACGTAGCCCGCCATGCAGCAGTCCAGCTTCCTCTCATCCCGCGCGTCCGCGCTGATGTAGCCGTGAATCTGCCGGAAGGCTTCCGCGCCGTAGTAGTCGTCCGCGTTGAGCACGCAGAAGGGCTCGTGAATCACCTTCCTGCACGCCAGCACCGCATGTCCCGTGCCCCAGGGCTTCTTCCGCCCCTCCGGCAGCGCGATGCCCTGCGGCACGTCCGCCAGATCCTGATAGACGTACTCCACGTCGCACTTCTTCTCTACGCGCCGTCCCACGCCGTCGCGGAACATCTGCTCGATGTCCCGACGGATGATGAAGACCACGCGATCGAAGCCCGCCTGCAGCGCGTCGTGCACCGCGTACTCCATCAGCACTTCTCCGTTCGGCCCGACGGGTTCAATCTGCTTGACGCCACCGCCGAAGCGCGACCCAAAGCCTGCGGCCATAAATGCCAATGTCGTCCTCTTCATAGGATATTCTTCCTCTTCACTTCCTCGTATTCATGCGGACACAGCCGCATTGTTAATTTTATTATAACATACAATCCTGCAAACTGCAAGTGTTGCGCGGTAATATGTTGGTCTGAAGCGCGTAAAAGCGGCCAAAACAGGAAAATGCCCCCGGTTTTTCCGGGGACAACGCAGTTTTCGATTGGAATTGCATTATTTCCACTTGGGATTGTCGATGATGGTGGGCTTGCCGTCGCGCTCCACCAGCAGCTTGCGATAGCCCTTCTCCTCGATGGTGCCGTAGTTGTGGCCCGCATCCGCGCGGAACACGAAGAAGGTGACCAGCGGCTCGTCGGGGCTGACGTTGATGGAACGGTGGGCATAGCGCTTCGGAACGTACACCGCCTTGCCGGCCTCCAGCTCCAGCGCGCGCCAGTCTCCCTCCGGGCTCTCCAGCAGCATGTAGCCGTGGCCGCTGAGGCAGTAGTACACCTCGCCGGTCTCCAGGATGGTGTGGAAGTGGCCCTTGGTCATGAAATACTCGTCGCCCACCTTGCCGGGATAGCAGATGGAGCAGCCGAAGGCCAGATCGCCCGGATGCTCCGGAACCGGCATGCCGTGGAACTCGTAGACCATCGGATTCCCCTCGGCAATCATCCTCTCCTCCGCCGCAGAATCCGCAAACATCCCCTTCATTTCCGACAGATAGCGCTTGCCGGTCTCCAGGTCCGGGCTGAGGCCGGTCTTCAGGTCGAACGCCATGGTGAAACCCTTTTCAAAATCGAACTTGAGATCGCTGGGATTAAAATCCATATGGTTCTCCTCCTGTCCAATCGTATTTTCACGCCGCACGGCGCATGTTTTGTCTGCAATATATCATTATGTAATGACAATAACAGTATAGCCCGAACGCCCGGATTTGTCAACCGAAAACTGTGCGAGTCCGCCGCAGCCGGCAATCTTCCGCCGTATCTTGAAAAAGGGAAGCAAGCTTGCTATAATAGGGACAGCAATGTCATAACAATGCGCGCGAAAGGGGCGAACCCATGAAAACTGTACAGACCGTATGCGGCCCCGCGCTCCCGTCGGAGCTGGGCCACTTTCAGATGCACGAGCACTTGTTCGTTGCCGAGGGTTCCGGCACGCTCCGCTTCCCGGCGCTGCTGGCCGACGACTGCGAACGCTCCGCGCGGGAGGCCGCGCGCTACGTCTCCCGGGGCGGCGGCGGCTTTCTGGATGCACAGCCCGTGGACGCCGGGCGCAACGCCGCCATGCTGCGGGAAATTGCCCGCGCATCCGGCGCAAAGATCGTCTGCGTGACCGGCTATCATCTTCCCCACTTCTATCCGGAGGAGCACTGGATTCACTCCGAGGATGAGCGCGCACTGTTCGCCCGCTTTCGCGAAGAGCTGCAAAACGGCTGCGTAGAGTGCCGCGAGGTTCGGCCCGGCGCGGTGAAGGCAGCCCTGGGCAGGGAGGGTCTGGATGCGCGCGCGGAGGTGAAGCTGCGCGCCGCAGCCCGGGCCGCGGCGGAGGCGGACGTGCCCATCGTGATTCACACGGAGAAGGGCGCGGGCGGCGTGGAGGCCGTGCAGCTCTGCCGCGAGGCGGGACTTGCTCCCGCGCGCATCCTGATCTGCCACGTCGACCGACAGGCGGACGATTTCGCGCCCCATGACGCCATCGCCGCGACCGGCGCGATGCTGGAGTACGACACCATCGGCCGCTTCAAGTATCACGACGATGCGTCCGAGATCCGGCTGATCCGGCACATGATCGAGGGCGGGCATCTAGAGCAGCTGCTGCTGTCGCTGGACACCACAAACCAGCGCCTGTCCACCTACGGCGGCGAGATCGGCCTGGACTACATCCTGAACGCCTTCCTCCCCGCACTGCGCGACGCGGGCGTTCCGGAGGAGCAGATCCGCAGCATGACCATCGAAAATCCGCGGCGGGCCTTCGCCTGACGCGAACGGAAACCATCGCCAAAACCATGAGGAGGTAAGAGAAATGAACCGCGCTGACAGCTTTCGCAACAATGTGACCGGCATCCAGCACCTGGGCATCCCCACC
>CAMBWJ010000066.1 GCA_945871545.1 uncultured Clostridia bacterium
AAGGCGGCCGAAGTGTTCGCGGATGGTCAGGAAGTCCGCAAGAATCTGGGTGGGATGGAATTCGTACCACAGGCCGTTCCACACCGGCACGCCGGCGTGCTTCGCCAGCGTCTCCACGATCTCCTGGCCGAAGCCGCGGTACTCGATGCCGTCGTACATGCGGCCCAGCACCCGCGCGGTGTCGGCGATGGATTCCTTCTTGCCGATCTGGGAGCCGGAGGGGTCGAGATAGGTCACGCCCATGCCTAGATCGTAGGCCGCGACCTCGAAGCTGCAGCGGGTGCGGGTGCTGGTCTTTTCAAAGATCAGCGCAACGTTCTTGCCGCGCAGCGCGTCGTGGGCGATGTTCGCCTTCTTCTTTTGCTTGAGCTCCGCCGCCAGATCGATCAGCGCGCCGATCTCCTGGGGCGTCAGGTCCAACAGCTTCAGGAAGCTCTTTCCCGCCAGGGACTTGGTGTTCGCCATGCATTTCAACCCCCAAAACACAGTTTGAACTATTATAAAGCCTTCCGCGCCCCGCGTGCAATGCAATGCAGGTAAAATTATACGTACATGATGCATAAATTGTGGGCGAATTCCTGTACGCAGGTATAAAAATTCGAGAATATGCGGAAAATTACATAAATATGCATTGACAGCACGGCCATGAAGTGCTATTCTGTGTCCAATCCATCCGGCGCGGAGCGCAGGGGGGACAACGGGAAAAACAAGGGAAAGAAAGAGGGTCAAACATATGAAAAAGACGATTGCGATGCTGCTGGTTTGCGTGCTGATGCTGATGGGCTGCGCGCTGGCGGAAAAGCTGACGATGGGTTCCAGCTGCGACTTCCCGCCCTATGAGTACTACGACGACGAGACCGGCGAGATCGTGGGCATCGACGTGGAGATCGCATGTGCGGTTGCCGAGAAGCTGGGCTGCGAACTGGAGATTCAGGACATGCAGTTCGATTCCATCATCGCAGCCGTGTGCTCCGGAAAGGTGGACTTCGGCATGTCCGGCTTCACCGTCACCGAGGAGCGCAAGCAGAACGTGGATTTCTCCACGCCCTACACCACCGCGAAGCAGTCCGTTCTGGTTCCTGCCGAGACCAGCATCACCTCCGTGGACGACCTGTTCAACGCGGAGAACGAGTTCAAGATCGGCGTGCAGATCGGCACCACCGGCGACCTGTACATCACCGGCGACGTGGAGGACAACGGCCTGAAGCACAGCGTGGAGCGCTACAACAAGTACGGCGACGCGGTCATGGCGCTGCTGTCCGGCAAGATCGACTGCATGATCGTGGACGATCAGGTTGCCGTCAGCTTCGCCGCAGCGAACGAGGGTCTGGCGCTGCTGGACACCGCCTATGCGCTGGAGGAGTACGCCATCTGCTTCGCCAAGGAGAGCCCGCTGTACGATTCCTTCAATGCCGCGCTGGAGGAGCTTCTGGCGGACGGCACCGTGCAGAGCATCATCGACAAGTACATTGCCGCCTGATAATACCTTTGAATTGGCCCTGGATGCAAAACGTATCCGGGGCCTTTGTGTGCGCACATGGCGCTGCGTCTGTTTGATATATTTGGCCAAAACAAATAAAAATATGAAAAATATCAACCAATAGTTGCTTGCAAAGTTTGTTCGATGATGCTAGCATAAAAATATATGTTGTGTGTTATCGGTGCGGCGTGTGCCGGAGGGGAGGTTGGAATTGCGCAGGAAGATACAAAAGAAAGGGATTCAACAGGCGCTCGAGCGGATTGTGCCCTCCTATGCGCGCATACCGCTTGTGCTTCTGGTCATAATAAACCTGCTTGTCTACGAGGGCACGCAGTTTCTGATGATGCATGCGAAGCACTGGGATCTGGCGCTGCCGCTGGACGCGCGCATCCCCTTCCGCCCGGCGTGGATCGTGATTTACATTCTGGCCTACCTGCAATGGGCCGTGGGCTTCATTGTGATCGCCCGGGAGAGCCGGGCACGCTGCTACCGGGTGTTCACGGGCGAACTCATCGCCAAGTTCATTTGCGGACTGTTCTTCATCCTGCTGCCCACGCGGATTGACCGGCCTGTGGTGGAGGGCAGCGGCTTCATCGCCTGGCTGATGCGGCTGGTCTATGCGGGGGATCTGCCCGGCAACCTGTTTCCCTCGATTCACTGCCTGGAGAGCTGGATCTGCTTCCGGGGCGCAATCGGTATGAAGCGCGTGCCGCGCTGGTACGCGCCGGCGATGCTGGTGCTGACACTGCTGGTGTTTGCGAGCACCCTGCTGGTGAAGCAGCACGTGCTGGTGGACATCCCTGCGGGCGTGCTGGTGGCCGAAGTGGGACTGCTGCTGTCGAATAAGCTCCGCGCAGGCAGGCTGCTGGACCGGCTGGAGGCCGCGCGGCTGCGGAGAAGAGGAGGGGAGGCGTGAGTCAGATGGAACGATCGGATCGCGCCCGGACGCAGTCGGGCGGATTGAACGCGAAGCGGGAGGCGCTGTGGTCGCTGCTGTTTGTGCTGATTGCGGCGTGCACCGTCTGGGCGGTCTCCTCGCAGTCGAAGGACTTCTCCCTCGGCGGCTTTCTGGAATTCTTGCAGGGCGCGTCCATGCCCTGGCTGGTGCTGGCCTTTGTGTGCATGCTGCTCTCGGTTTGGTCCGAGGGAATGGCCCTCCTGCAGATCTGCAGGGGCTTCGGCCACAGAAAGCGCGCTTCGAACGGCTTCATCTACGCATCGGCGGACGTCTACTTCTCCGCCATCACGCCCTCGGCCACCGGCGGTCAGCCCGCCAGCGCCTTCTTCATGATGCGCGACGGCATCCCCGGGCCGGTGTCCACGGTGGCGCTGCTGCTGAACCTGATCATGTACACGCTGTCCATCGTGGTCATCGGCATCCTGTGCTTTCTGTTCCGGCCGGGGGTCTACCGCATGTTCAGCCCGCTGGCAAGGCTGATGATCCTGGTCGGCAGCGCGGTGCAGTGCGGTCTGGTGCTGCTGCTGTTGCTGCTTTTGAAGAAGGAGAAGCTGCTGCACCGGGCCTGCGACGCGGTGCTGCGGGGATTGGCAAAGCTGCGTCTGCTGCGCAGACTGGAAAAGAAGCGGGAGCGCCTGCGGACGGCCATCGACGACTACCGACGGAACGTACAGCTGGCGGCGGGCCAGGGAGGCATGCTCTGGCGCACCTTCGCGCTGAACCTGATGCAGCGCATGCTGCTGATCGCCGTGACCATGTGCGCGTTCCGTGCTGCGGGCGGCGCTGCGGAGCAGATGCTGGACGCCTGGGCGGTGCAGGGGTTTTCGGTGCTGGGCTACAGCTTCGTGCCCATACCGGGCGCGATGGGCGTGGCCGATCTGATGCTGATGGACGGCTTCGGCCAGATGATGGCGCAGGAGAGCGCGGTCAATCTGGAGCTGCTGAGCCGGTCGATCTCGTTTTACAGCTGCATCCTGATCTGTGGTGCGGCGGTTCTGGTGAAATACTTGATGCAAAAAGTGAGGAAGCAAGCATAGATGATCGGATACTACAATTACACGATGATATTGACCTACCTCTCCCTGATCTTCTCCGGCGTGGGCATCTTCGCCTCGCTCAGCGGCGGCGGACACCCCTACATCGGGATCTTCGCGCTGCTGGCCAGCGGCCTGTGCGACGCCTTTGACGGCAGGGTTGCCCGCACCAAGAAGGACCGCAGCGAGCGGGAGTGCAGGTTCGGTGTGCAGGTGGATTCCCTCGCGGACGTGGTGGCCTTCGGCGTGCTGCCCGCCTGCATCGGCGTGGCGACGCTGCGCTGCTCGCCGCTGATGCAGGAGCTGTTTGCGGAGGGCGGACGCACCATGGTGCTGATCGCCCGGGGACTGGCCTACGCCGTGCTCCTGCTTTACATGCTGGCCGCGCTGATTCGCCTGGCCTACTTCAACGTCACCGAGGAGGAGCGCCAGAAAACCGAGGGCGGCGTAAGGAAGTATTACACCGGCCTGCCCGTGACCTCTGCGGCGCTGATCTTCCCCACGGTGATGCTGCTTCAGTTCATCACGCCCATGGACATCACGCCCCTCTATCTGGGCGTGGCGGTGCTGACGGGCTTTGCCTTCCTCGCGAAGTTCCAGCTGCGCAAGCCGGGCATGCGGGGCGTGCTGATCATGGTGGCCATCGGCGCGGCGGAGTTCATCGCAATGATTATCCTCCGCTACTGCCTGCGGTTGCGCTGAGCATGGAGCAGCTGATACATAGCCGAACGGCCTCGCCCCGGCCCCGGGACGGAGCCGCGCTGCGCTTCCTCTATCACACGCCGCTGGGACGGCTGCTGCTGAAGCCGCTGTGCGCGCGTCCGATCTCGCGTCTGTGCGGGCGCTTCCTGGATTCCCCGCTGTCAAAGCCGCTGATCCGGCCCTTCGTGCGCAGGAACGGCGTCCGACTGGAGGACTTCTTCTCGGACAACTTTCGCTGCTTCAACGACTGCTTCAGCCGCAGAATCCGCCCGGAGCTTCGCCCGGTGGATCCTGCGCCGGACGCGCTGGTGGCCCCCTGCGACGGCCTGCTCAGCGTCTATCCCATTCAGAAAGACACGGTGATCCCCGCCAAGCAGAGCATGTACACGATCGATGACCTGCTGGGCGGCGATCCTGCGGCGGCACGCTTCGATGGTGGCGTGTGCCTGGTATTCCGGCTGTGCGTGAACCACTACCACCGCTACTGCTATCCCGACGGCGGAAGGCTGCTGCGCAGCGCCTTCATTCCCGGGGAGCTGCATACGGTGCGGCCCATCGCGCTGGAGCAGCTTCCTGTGTTCGTGCGCAACTGCCGGGAGTACGCGCTGCTTCAGACGGATCATCTGGGCACGGTGGCGCAGATCGAGGTGGGCGCGATGCTGGTGGGGAAAATCGCCAACCATCCCGCGCCGGAGCGCTTTGAGCGCGGCGATGAGAAGGGCATGTTCCTCTACGGTGGTTCCACGGTGATCCTGCTGATCGAGCCGGGAAGGATACATATTCCTGAAGAGGCCTTTGCGCTCTCTGCGGAGGAAAGAGAGATCCCCGTCTGCATGGGCGAACGCATCGCCGACCTCGCGGATGCTGTTGAAGGACCTGCATAATCAAACGAAACGACGCGCTGCGGTCGGACAAATCTGCCCGATGCGGCGCGTTTGTGCTGGAATGTATGCTTTTGTGGAACTATGCAAGCTCAATATCCGTCCAATAGAAAATAGAAATAGGGAGGAATTGGCATGAAAAGGCTTCTATCATTTGTCCTGGCGATCCTGTTGTTGCTGGGATCGGCCTTTGCAATGACAGAGGAGGAGGCGAAAAGCCGTATTCTTGCGCTTGACGAAGATGCTTCGGAAGCGGCAGGCATAATTGCATATCCATCCAGTGATGCGGACGGCGCATTTGTTGTCGTAATGACGGCGCACAATTTGGATGCGACCACTGCGGGGAATTTCTGGTATGTGACGTCGGACGATGCGCTATTGCTCGGCAGCGGAACACAGAATCTGAATTGGGGTCTCATTGATTCCGAACCGCAGGTATTCTACAATACCTATTACAAATCCGACGGAGAGCGAAGGACGCGCGCTTGTGTGTTGCTGGATGGGCGGGTGCGTGAGCTGGAAAACGTGGACGATTTGCAGTTCGTTCCCTTTGGCACAGGCTGTATTCCCGCCACCGTCAATGACATCGCAGCCGAGGACAACTACGCATTTCTTCGGCTGTGCCAATCCGACGACGGCACACCGTATCTTGCGCAGATTTGCGGCGTTGAAATTGACAGGGAGCGATTTCTTGAAGTGGAGGGCGCGAGGGAAGCGTTGAATACCGTGGAGTCCTCGGGCTATACTGTGAATCAAATCCTATACTGGGGTTCCAATATCTATGCACTCAATTTCAGTAAAAACTCGAAAAACTCGAGAGTCAGAAACAATCACTGCTATCTGTACTGGCAGGATGACCACCTTCGTTTGGAAGGCGGCTGGTTTGGAGACGACATCGGGCTTCATTCTGGCACGGCAAGCGTCCTCTCTGCGCTCGATGTTCCCGTAGTTCAGCTGAGTTGAATGCGTGGCAAGGAGATATGCAGAGATACACGGCCGGATTTGCAAAAGCGAGTCCGGCTTTCTGCATCTTAATCCCGCCGAGCTTGACAGGTCAAGCGGGGTCTTGCTACAATAAAACGATACTGAAGGATTGGGCTTGGAGGAAAAAAGGGCATGTATGTGATCGTTGGCCTGGGCAATCCGGGCAGAAAATATGAGCACACGCGGCACAATGTGGGCTTCGATGTGCTGGAGATCCTGTCGCAGAAATATGATATTCCCATGCTGAAACTGCGCTGCAAGGCGGTGGTGGGCGAGGGTCTGATTCGCGGCCACCGCGTGGCGCTGTGCCAGCCGCAGACCTTCATGAACCTGTCGGGCGAGTCGGTGGTGCAGCTGGTGAACTGGTACAAGCCGGAGGAGGACCAGCTGATCGTGGTCTACGACGACGTGGACCTGCCGGAGGGCAAGCTGCGCTTCCGGCCCTCGGGCAGTGCGGGCACCCACAACGGCATGCGCAACATCATCTATCTGCTGGGGCGCGACAACTTCCCGCGGGTGCGGGTGGGCATCGGCCGTCCGGCGGAGGGCTGGGACATGAAGGATTGGGTGTTGGCGAGCTATCAGACCAAGGAGCTTCGCCAGACCATGTTCGATGCGTACAACAACGCGGCGGACGTGATTGCGGAATTGATCGACAAGGGCGTGGAGCCTGCCCGCCAGCTGGTGGGCAAGCTGAACGGATAAGCTTTCACCTGGAGGAAGTATGAAGGAGACGTTGAACTGCCTGTTTGAACCCCTGGAGCGACTGGAGTCCTTTCAGACGCTGAACGAGGCGATTGGGGCGGGAAAGATCTGCTCGGTGTACGGGCCGGACGACGCGCAGCGCGCGCATTTGCTGGCGGCGATTGCCCGAAAGACCGGCCGCAGGCTGATCGTGCTTGCGCCCAACGACATGCTCGCCATGCACATGACCGAGGATCTGAACGTGCTGCTGGAGGGCGGCGCGCGGCTGCTGCCCGGTCGGGACATATCCTTCGTCAAATCCTCCGCGGCCAGCCGGGATCTGGCCATGCGGCGCATCGACGTCATCGGCGCGTGCGTCACCGGCGCAGTGCAGGCGCTGGTGGCGCCGGTGGACGCTGCGCTGCACCGCATGCTGCCCCCGCAGCGCTTCCGGGATCACGTCGTGGCGCTGGACGAGTCCGCGCGCATGGAGCCGGGCGACCTGATGCAGCTGCTGACCGAGGCGGGCTACGAGCGCGTGCAGCTGGTGGAGGCCCGGGGCCAGTGCGCGCTGCGCGGCGGCATCCTGGACGTGTACCCCATCGGCGAGCCCAACGCGCTGCGCATCGAGTTCTTCGACGACGAGATCGATTCCATCCGCAGCTTCGATGTGATGACCCAGCGCTCCATCTCCCGCAGGGAGTCCGCGCGCATCTATCCGGCCAAGGAGTTTCTGCTCACGCAGGACGAGGCCCGGCGTGCGGCGCAGTTTTTGCGCTTCGAGCTGAAGAAGCGCAGCGAGAATCCGGCGCAGGTCAGCCGACAGAGGAAGCTGGAGACGGAGTTCGGCCTCACGCCCTTCGAGGAGTTCCTGAAGGCCTCTGCGGAGGATGAGAAGGAGGGCGGCGCGGACGCGGAGCGCGCGACCATCGCATCCAGCCGCGACCGGAGCTTTCTGCAGGTCATCGACGCGCTGGAGACGGGCCGCAGCTTCGACGGTGCGGAATCCATCCTGCCGGTGCTGCTCAATGCGGGCAGTACGATTCTTGAATACTTCGACGATCCGCTGATCGTGTTCGACCAGCCAGAGCGCCTGCGCGAGCGCAGCGAGAACCGCTTTCTGGAGTTCAAGGAGCTGCTGACGGCGGCGCTGGAGCGCGGCGACGCGCTGCCGGTGCAGTCAGAGCTGCTGCTGAGCTACGACCAGCTGCTTGCCCGGGCGGACGGGCGCGGCGTATTGATTACCAATCCCTTCCTGCGCACCGAGCGGGACTTCAAGCCCCAGGCGCTGATTCAGATCGAGAGCCGCAACGCCACCGGCTATCAGGCGAACATCCGGGAGCTGGCGCTGGATCTGGAGAAGTGGCGCGCGGAGGGATGGCAGGTGGCGCTGCTGGCGGGCGGCAAGGCCCGCGGCGAGCGGCTGGCGCAGGCGCTTGAAAAGCAGGAGTGTGCGGCACAGTACATCGAGGAGCCGCCCGCGGCGCTGGAAGAGGGCCGGGCGAC
>CAMBWJ010000067.1 GCA_945871545.1 uncultured Clostridia bacterium
GACCTATGATGTTGTTGGTTAACGTTAAAAAGGTTTAATAAACAACTTTCAGTTTATCGGACAGCTTTAAGGGCGTACCTCCATAGGGCGCACTCCTGCATGTGCTTTTTACGCTATGATGTTCCGAACGAGGAACTGAATCCCCTGCACCGCGAAAGCGGCCATCCTTTTGCCTATGTCACTGTCTTACGAACCCGCCTTGCAAACGTGAGGCGGGTTCGCCCGTTTTTTGTGCACGGAAGATGAAAATTCTTAACCTCAGATTAGAAATTCCGCATCCGCTTGACGAGAAGCGTATAAGAAGTGTATAATAGGCTTAATTTGGCAGACCATGCGGCTGTGCCTGCAGGTTTGAAAGGAGTTTGCAAGGATGGAAGAGAGAAGATACGCGGACATTTTCGGAAAATGTGAAAAGTACACCCTCGCCAACGAATTCCGAGCGAAGGGCATCTACCCCTACTTCCACGCGCTGGAGTCCCGTCAGGCGCCCGAGGTCATGATGGAGGGCAAGCGCCGCATCATGCTGGGCTCGAACAACTATCTGGGGCTGACGGAGAACCCGGAGATCATCCAGGCGGGTCTGGACGCGCTGAAGGAGTACGGCACGGGTTGCTCCGGCTCCCGCTTCCTGAACGGCACGCTGAAGATGCACCTGGAGCTGGAGGACGAGCTGGCGCGCTTCTTACATAAGGAGGCCGTGATGACCTTCCCCACCGGCTTCCAGAGCAACCTTGGCATCATCTCGGCCATCGTGGGCCACGGCGACTATGTGATCTGCGATCGCGAGAACCACGCCTCCATCTACGACGGCTGTCGCCTGAGCTACGGTCGCATGCTGACCTACGGTCATGCGAACATGGAGGAGCTGGAGATGCAGCTTCAGAAGATCCCGGACAACGCGGGCCGGCTGATCGTGACCGACGGCGTGTTCAGCATGCAGGGCGACATCGCCAAGCTGCCGGAGATCTGCCGCCTGGCGAAGAAGTACGGCGCGCGGGTCATGGTGGACGACGCGCACGGCCTGGGCGTGCTGGGCGAGGGCGGACGCGGCACCGCCAGCCACTTCGGTCTCGAAGATGAAGTGGACATCTACATGGGCACCTTCTCCAAGTCTCTGGCCAGCCTGGGCGGCTACATGGCCGCCAGCGCGGAGGTGGTGGACTTCGCCCGCCACAACTCCCGCCCGTTCATCTTCGCGGCGAGCATTCCCCCGGCGCAGTGCGCGGTGGCGCTGGCCTCGCTGCGCTACATCGAGGCCCATCCGGAGATCGTCGCGCGTCTCGGCCAGCTCAGCAACTACGCCCGCGCGGCCTACAAGTCCCGGGGCGTGAAGATCATCGAGGCCACCACGCCCATCATCCCCATCTACACCTACGAGGCCGAGCGCACGCTGGTCGTGGCGAAGCAGCTCTACGAGGCGGGCGTGTACGTCAACCCCGTGCTGCCCCCGGCAGCGCCTGCGGACGGCTGTCTGCTGCGCACCAGCTACATGGCGAGCCTCACCGAAGCCCTGATCGACGAGGCGGCGGACGTGATCGCCAGCGTTCTGGGGGAGGCATAAGATGAAGGTCGTCATTCTCACCGGCGGCTCCAGCGGCATTGGTCTGGAGACGGCGAAGCGTCTGGCGGCGCAGGGCTGCAGGGTCTACGAGTTCAGCCGCCGCGACGCGGAGTTCGACTTCATGCAGCATATGCGCGTGGACGTGGCGGACGCGGAGCAGGTGCGTCGGGCCGTGGACGAGGTCTGCGCCCGGGAGGGCCGGATCGACGTGCTGGTCAACAACGCGGGCTTCGGCATCTCCGGCGCGTTCGAGTTCACCGAGGAGGCCGACGCGCGCCGCCTGATGGACGTGAACCTCTTCGGCATGAACAACACCATCCGTGCGGTGCTGCCCCACATGCGCAGGGCCGGATCGGGCCGCATCGTGAACCTCAGCTCCGTGGCAGGCCCGCTGCCGATTCCCTTCCAGGCCTGGTACTCCATCTCCAAGGCGGCGGTCAACGCCCTGACCATGTCCGTGGCCAACGAGGTGCATCCCTACGGAATCAGCGTGTGCTGCGTGATGCCCGGCGACATCAAGTCCGGCTTCACCGCCGCGCGCAGCAAGAGCATCGCCGGGGACGACGCCTACGGCGGGCGCATCGCCCGCTCCGTGGCGCGCATGGAGAAGGACGAGCAGAACGGCATGGAGCCCGCCGTGGCCGGGGCCTTCATCGCGAAGCTGGCGCTGAAGAAGCGCGTGAAGCCCTACAACACCATCGGCGTCGTCTACAAGGGCTGCATCCTGCTGTCCAAGATCCTGCCCGGGCCAATCATCCGCTTCATCCTGGAGCAGATGTACGCGAAGTGAAGCAATCATATAAACAGACGCAGAACCTGCGAGGTTCCGCGTCTGTTTGTATTGCGAGCCCTTCCTCAATATGATAGAATAAAGCTATCCGGGAAGAGAATTCCACCGTTATGAAAGAGGGAGAAGCATATGAGAAAGATCAAGTGGGGCGTGCTGGGAACCGCCTACATCTTCGAGCGCGACACGGCGCGGGGCATGGCGCTGGCGGAGAACTGCGAGCTGGTGGCCATTGCGGGCCGCACGCTGGAAAAGGCGCTGGCGTTCAAGGAAAAGTACGGCTTTGCGCGCGCCTACGGCAGCTATGACGCGCTGCTGGACGATCCGGAGATCGAGGCGGTCTACATTCCGCTGCCCAACACCCTGCACTGCGAATGGACGCTGCGTGCGCTGCGGAAGGGCAAGCATGTGCTGTGCGAGAAGCCGCTTGCGCCCACCGCGCAGGAGGCCGAGGAGATGTTCCGCGTCGCCCGTGAGAACGGCGTGCATCTGATGGAGGCCTTCGCCTACCAGCACAGCCCGCTGATTCAGGCCGTGCGGGACGAGATTGACCGGGGAACCATCGGCGACGTGCGCTATGTGGAGGCCGCGCTGATCACCTCCGACTACGACATAAGCAACATCCGCATGCGCCGGGAGACGCTGGGCGGCTGCACCTACGACCTGGGCGTGTACGCCATGAGCTTCATCCAGCGCATGCTGGGCCGGGAGCCGAGGGACGTGCGCGCGGTGGCGAGCTTTGCGGAGAACCACATCGATACCTACACCACCGGCGTGTTTGAATACGACGGCGGCGCGAAGGCGAACTTTGCCTGCGGCATGGTGCTGGCGACGGAGAAGAACTCCGCGCTGGACCGCTTCCAGATTCACGGCACGAAGGGCTCCATCGTCTCGGTGAACTTCGGCTTCAACTGCCCCGGCACGCTGTCCTATCGGGTCAGAACCTTCGACGGCCTGGACGAGGTTCGCACGGTGGAGGTGCCGAACAACTACTGCCTTGAGGTGGAGCAGCTGGGCCGCTGCATCGCGGAGGGCGAACAGCCCCACGTGAGCGCGGACTTCAGCATCATGCTGGCACGGACGGTGGATCGGGTGCTTGCATCCATCGGCTACTGATACGCTGCATATGAAAAGACAGGCTCCGGAGGATGCAACACCCTCCGGAGCCTGTTCCTATGCATGATTCGCTTCCAGACAAAAGGAAAGCTCCTTCACGTGGGAGAACATGAAGGAGCATGGTGGCGATGCGGAAGGGGCTCGAACCCTCGACCTCCAGCGTGACAGGCTGGCATTCTAACCAACTGAACTACCGCACCACATGGTGGGCCCTCAGGGACTTGAACCCTGGACCGATCGGTTATGAGCCGACTGCTCTAACCAACTGAGCTAAAGGCCCAAACCGCTATGAGAAAAATGGTGACCTCTACGGGACTCGAACCCGTGTTACCGCCGTGAAAGGGCGGTGTCTTAACCGCTTGACCAAGAGGTCACATCGTGGTCGGGGTGACAGGATTCGAACCTGCGGCCCCATGCTCCCAAAGCACGTGCGCTACCAAACTGCGCCACACCCCGACATACCCGTCCGGAGCCATGCCCGAAGCGACATCTAGAATTATATCAAATGCGTCGATCTTTGTCAATAGCTTTTTGGGCGAAAAATGGCTTTGCCGAACAAATTACCTCATTTAATCTGCTGGAATCTGGCCGTTGCGTCACAGCTCCCGCCGGCCCTGGAAGGCGCGCAGCAGGGTGACCTCGTCGGTGTACTCCAGCTCGCCGCCCACCGGCACGCCGTGGGCGATGCGGGTCACGCGCATGCCCATGGGCTTGATGAGCCGGGAGATGTAGGCGGCGGTGGCCTCGCCCTCCACGTCGGGGTTGGTGGCCAGCACGACCTCCTTCACCTCGCCGGAGGACAGGCGCTCCATCAGTTCGCGGATGCGGATGTCGTCCGGGCCCACGCCGTCCATCGGGGAGATCACGCCGTGCAGCACGTGGTAGAGACCGTTGTAGTCCCGCATGCGCTCCATGGCGTTCACGTCACGGGGATCCTTCACCACGCAGATCACGTCCTTGCGGCGATTGGGATCGGAGCAGATGGCGCAGGGATCCACATCGGTGAAGTTGCCGCAGACCGGGCAGAAGTGCACCTGCTTTTTGCCGTTGTAGATGGCGACCGCCAGCTCCTTCACCTGATCCTCCGGCTGGGAGATGATGTGATAGGCCAGGCGCTGGGCCGTCTTTTTGCCGATGCCCGGCAGCTTGGAGAGCTGGTTGACCAGCCTGGAAATCGCTTCTACGTCCGCCATGATGCTGAAAATCCTCTCAAAAAATCGTTTCCGGAGACACTGCTCCGGAAACATCGCTTCGTCAGATTGCGGGGATCAGAACAGGCCCGGCATGCTCAGGCCGCCGGTCATCTTGCCCATCTCCTGCTCCATGGCGTCGCCGGCCGCGCGCAGCGCCTCGTTCACCGCCGCCACAACCAGATCCTGAAGCATCTCCACATCGTCGGGATCCACGGCCTCGGGCTTGATGGTCAGGGAGAGCAGCTCCTTCTTGCCGTTGACCTTCGCGGTGGCCATGCCGCCGCCTGCGGTGGCCTCAAATTCGCGGGCCTCGATCTCCTCCTGCTTCTTGGTCATCTGCTGCTGGAGCTTCTGTGCCTGGCGGGCCAGCTGCTGCATGTTGCCGCCGCCCATCATGTTCGGGAATCCACCTCGTGCCATATCGTTTACCGTCCTTCCTGCGCCGCAGGGCGCATGGTTTGATGCAATAATTCGCAGCGCGGAATCGCACTTCTAACATTATACATGATTTTCCCCGGCGAGTAAAGCAAAAAATACCGGCGGCAGGCTTCCGGGCAGCTCTGCGCGCAAAAAATTCGCCGCAGCGCTTTGAGCCGCGACGAATCTGTGTTTTCGTTTCTTTGGTTTTGAGCCTGCCAATCAGCCCTGGGTGGTCGTGGTGGTGGTGTCGGTGGTGGTGGTGTCGGTAGTCGTGGTGTTGTCCTCGACAACGGGCTCAGCGGTCGCTTCGACGGTGGCCTCGACGGTCGCCTCAACGGTGGCGGCGGGGGCTTCGGTGGCCGGGGTTGTGGTGGTGGTCTTGGTGGAGCAGGCGCTCAGACCGATCACTGCGAGCATCATAACCATAGCAAGTGCGATAATCTTCTTCATGAGATGGTACCTCCCAAACATTGTTGTTCCTTGAAAGCCTTTCCTTCAAGTGAGAGATATTATAATCCGAAATTGGAAGAATTATGCCGTCAAAGCTGTAAACAAAGAGAAAATATCCCTTGGCAGAACCTGTCCGAAATGGTAAAGAATGTGATGCGCTTGTGGAGTGCGCACAGAAATGGCGCACGAAGGTTACATCCATGCGCGCAGATGCCGGAATATGTTAAGGCTCCGGGAAGCGCGCGCTTTGCGGCCCGGAGCCTTGGAGGATACAGAATTTCGGGAGCCGGCTCACAGCGGCTTCTTTTCGGGCTTGCCCGCCCTGCGGGGATATTTATCGGAAGTGGGCGCGACCTTCTCAATCCAGGCCGCGCGGTGATCCCAGTCCCTGCCGGGAATTGGCAGCGCATCGCTGCGCAGGAATCGCCCGCCCAGCAGGTTCATGGCGTTCTCCGCCGCGGCGACCTCTTCGTCAAGCCCCGGCCCCTTCAGCGCAAGCATCTGCCCGCCGACCTTCACGAAGGGCAGCAGATATTCGCACAGCAGGTTCAGCGGCGCAACGGCCCGGGCGGTGGCCAGATCGAAGGCCTCGCGGTACTCAGGTTTGCGCGCACCGTCCTCGGCCCGCAGGTGCACCGCCCGGGCATTCAGCTGAAGCGCCCCGATCACGCTCTGCAGAAATTCCACGCGCTTGCCCAGCGAGTCCATCAATACAATTTCCGTCTCCGGCAGGCAGATCGCCAGCGGAATGCCCGGAAAGCCCGCGCCGCTGCCCACGTCGATCAGCGAGGCGCGCGCAGCTGGAAGCCCGATTGCCAGCGGTGCGATGCAGTCCAGGTAGTTGCGGTCGATGGCCTCCGCCTCGTCATCCGGCACGCGGGTCAGGTTGAAGCGGGCGTTGGCCTCGATGAGCATGCGGTGGTAGCTCTCGAACTTTTCCGCCTGTTCCATATTCAGCGGAATGCCCGCCGCAGCGGCGCGCTCCAGCATCGCTTTGGTGAAATTGCTCATTCGTCCTCCTCGGGCCTGCAGCCCAGGCTCTTCAGCCAGATCATCAGCACGGTGATATCCCCCGGCGACACGCCCGGAATGCGGCTGGCCTGTCCCAGCGACGCGGGGCGCTGCCGATCCAGCTTCTGCCGCGCCTCGATGCGCAGCCCGGACATATTCAGGTAGTCCGCGTCCGCCGGGAGCGGAACCTTTTCCATCTTGCGGAACTTCTTCTCCTCGGCCAGCTGGCGGGAGATGTAGCCCTCGTACTTCACTTCGATCTCCGCCTGCTGCTTGATCTCCGGCGGGAAATCATTTAGCTCCGGCTTCTGCGCGCGCAGGGAATCGAAGCACTCCTCCGTGCGCCGCAGCTTCTCCACCAGATGCAGCTTCTTGAGCGCATTGATGGCGGCGGCGGTCTGATCGCGCTTCTGCTCCATGCGGATGAGGCGCTCCTTGGAGGCCAGTCCCGCCTCGTAGCCCAGGCGGGTCAGGCGCAGGTCGGCGTTGTCCTGCCGCAGCAGCAGCCGGTACTCCGCGCGGCTGGTCATCATGCGGTAGGGTTCGTCGGTGCCCTTGGTCACCAGATCGTCCACCAGCACGCCGATGTACGCGTCCGCGCGGGTGAGAATCATCGGCTCCCTGCCGGACAGCCACAGCGCGGCGTTCATGCCGGCGTACAGGCCCTGGGCGGCGGCCTCCTCGTAGCCGGAGGTGCCGTTGATCTGTCCGGCGAAGTACAGGCCCTCGATCTCCCGGGCGCGGAAGCTCAGGTTCAGCTGCTGGGGATCGATGCAGTCGTACTCGATGGCGTAGGCCAGCCGCAATATCTTCGCATGCTCCAGTCCGGGCACGGTGGCGTAGATCGCGCGCTGAATCTCCTCCGGCATGGAGGTGGACATGCCCTGGGCGTACCACTCGTTGGTGTTCAGGCCCTCCGGCTCCATGAAGATGGGGTGGCGCTCCTTGTCCTTGAAGCGCACCACCTTGTCCTCGATGGAGGGGCAGTAGCGCGCGCCGGTGCCGTGGATGGTGCCGGAGTACATGGGCGCGCGGTGCAGGTTGTCCAGAATGACCCTGTGGGTCTCCGGGGTGGTGTAGGTCAGGTAGCAGCGCGCCTTGTTTTTCAGCCCCGACGCATCGGTGAGGAAGGAGAAGGGCACGATGGGATCGTCGCCGTCCTGGGGTTCCATCTTGCTGAAATCGATGGTGCGGCCGTCGATGCGCGCGGGGGTGCCGGTCTTGAAGCGGCGGATGGAGAAGCCCAAATCCATCAGGTTCTGCGTCAGCGCATTTGCCGCCAGCAGGCCCTGAGGGCCGCCGTTCCAGCTGCACTCGCCGATGATGATGCGGGACTTGAGGTACACGCCCGTGCACACGATGGCGGCGCGGCAGCCGACCTTGGAACCGGTGGTGGTCTCCACACCCGTCACGCGGCCGTTCTCTACGAAGATCTGCCGGATCTCCGCCTGGCGCAGGTCGAGCCTCTCGCAGTCGTCCACCGCACGGCGCATGCGCAGTTGATACGCCTTCTTGTCGGCCTGGGCGCGCAGC
>CAMBWJ010000068.1 GCA_945871545.1 uncultured Clostridia bacterium
GCGTGAACCTCCACCTGGAGGACGGCGACTTTGTGACCGTCATCGGCGGCAACGGCGCGGGCAAGTCCACCATCCTCAACGCCATCGCCGGTGTGTGGCCGGTGGACGAGGGCAGGATCCTCATCGACGGCGCGGACGTGACCAACCTCTCTGAGCACCGCCGCGCGAACCTGCTGGGCCGCGTGTTCCAGGATCCCATGACCGGCACCGCCGCCACCATGCAGATTGAGGAGAACCTTGCGCTGGCTGCGCGACGCGGTCAGAAGCGCACCCTGCGGATTGGCATTACCAAGGCCGAGCGCGAGGGCTACCGCGAGAAGCTCAAGACCCTGGGCCTGGGCCTGGAGGACCGCATGACCACCAAGGTGGGCCTGCTCTCCGGCGGCCAGCGCCAGGCGCTGACCCTGCTGATGGCTACGCTCAAGAAGCCGAAGCTGCTGCTGCTGGACGAGCACACCGCTGCGCTGGATCCCCGCACCGCCGCAAAGGTGCTCCAGCTCTCCCGGCAGATCGTCGAGGAGAACCACCTGATGACCATGATGGTCACCCACAACATGAAGGACGCCATCGCCTACGGCAATCGGCTCATCATGATGCACGAGGGCCGCGTGATCCTGGACATCAAGGGCGAGCAGAAGAAGCACCTCACCGTCGAGATGCTGCTGGAGCAGTTCGCCCGGGCCAGCGGCGACGAGTTCGTCAACGACCGCGCACTGCTGGGTTAATTCTCACCGAAGGGGACTGTCTCAAAACGAGAAAGTGCTTTGGGACAATCCTCCAACAGATGTAGGGCGGGGTGCCATCACCCCGCCGCAAGCATTGTGGGGCTGTCTCAATACGACGAATTGTTTTGAGACGGCCCCTTTTCACATGCAGGAGGGAATGGATCGCATGAGCAACTACGATCAGATGCTTGCGCTGGGGCAGAAGCTGTTCCTGACCTGGGATCAGCAGGAGATGCTCCGGCGCTACCGCCTGGAAGCAGACGAGAGGTATCTGTACCTGCGCTACCTGGGCCAGATGCACCGCATCGACCGCGCCACCGCTGCGGTGGAGAACCTGGACGCGCAGAGACCTGCGGATTGCTCCGCATCGCTGGCCATATACGATTACCTCTGCCGGGACAACATCCTTCCCGGCATGAGCGGGCACTGGTGCGCGGTCAACGCGCTCAAGCACGCCGGGCAGAGCAGCCCCAACGCGGCGGAGCTCCACCAGCGCCATGCCGAGCGCATGCAGGATCACATCCCGGCGCTCAAGGAGGCGCTTCAAAGCCTTGCGCTCGCCCCCTTTCCCCAGGGCGACGCCGCCTGCACCTTCGAGGTGTTCCCCGGCTTCTACGCGGTGTTCCAGTTCTGGGAGGGCGACGAGGAGTTTCCGCCGTCGGTGCGCTTCCTCTGGGACGACAACGCGCTCGGGTATCTGCGCTTCGAGACGCTGTTCTACGTGATGGGGGAATTCCTGGAGCTGCTGTGGACAAAGATTGCGGAAATCGAAAGAAAATCTTGCGTACAGGCAAGACAAACGCGGCGTTGTATGTTATAATTATAACAGCATATTTGCAAACCATGCTTCAACAGGAGGATGATTTTTATGGCTCTGAATCTGGAAAAGGCAGTCATCGGCATTGAGTTTGGTTCCACCAACATCAAGGCCGTTCTGATCGACGAAAACCACGTGCCCGTCGCGTCCGGCTCCCACGGCTGGGAAAATCAGCTGGTGGACGGCGTGTGGACCTACAGCCTGGAGGCCATTCATGCGGGCCTGCAGGATTGCTACGCCAAGCTGAAGAAGGACGTGCAGGAGAAGTGCGGCGTGACGCTGAAGAAGGTTGCCGCCATCGGCTTCAGCGCGATGATGCACGGCTACATGGCCTTTGACAAGGACGACAAGCTGCTGGTGCCCTTCCGCACCTGGCGCAACACCATCACCGGCGAGGCGGCGGCGGCGCTTACCGAGCTGTTCCACTACAACATCCCCCAGCGCTGGAGCATCGCCCATCTGTATCAGGCGATCCTCAACGGCGAGGAGCACGTGAAGGACGTGACCTACTTCACCACGCTGGCGGGCTACATCCACTGGATCCTCACCGGCCGCAAGGTGCTGGGCGTGGGCGACGCCTCCGGCATGTTCCCCATCGACCCCGCGACCAAGGATTACATCCCCGAGATGATCGAGAAGTTCGACGCGCTGGTCGCCCCCAAGGGCTTTGCCTGGAAGCTGAAGGACATTCTGCCCCAGGTGCTGTGCGCGGGTCAGGATGCGGGCACGCTGACCGCCGAGGGCGCGAAGCTGCTGGATCCCGCGGGCGATCTGGAGGCCGGCATTCCGCTGTGCCCGCCCGAGGGCGACGCCGGCACCGGCATGACCGCCACCAACTCCGTGGCCCAGCGCACCGGCAACATCTCCGCCGGCACCTCCGTGTTCTCCATGGTGGTTCTGGAGCAGCCCCTCAAGGACGTGCACCCGGAGATCGACCTGGTGACCACCCCCTCCGGCAGCCTGGTGGCGATGGTGCACTGCAACAACTGCACCTCCGATCTGAACGCCTGGGCCAGCGTGTTCAATGAGTTCGCCAAGGCCATCGGCGCGAACATCGACGGCAACACCCTCTACGGCGCGATCCTGAACGGCGCGCTGACCGCCGATCCCGACTGCGGCGGCGTGATGACCTACGGCTACTTCTCCGGCGAGCACATCACCGGCTTCGAGGAGGGTCGTCCGCTGATGGCGCGCACCCCCGACGCGAACTTCACCCTGGGCAACTTCGCCCGCGCCATCGTGTTCTCCGCACTGGGCGCGATCAAGCTGGGCCAGAACATCCTGGACGCCGAGGGCGTGAAGGTGGATCGCATGCTGGGCCACGGCGGCCTGTACAAGACCAAGGACGTTGGCCAGAAGCTCACCGCAGCCGCGTTCAACGCGCCGGTTTCCGTGATGGAGACCGCGGGCGAGGGCGGCGCATGGGGCATCGCGCTGCTGGCTTCCTACATGGTGAATCAGGCCGAGGGAGAGACCCTGGAGGCCTACCTGCAGGACAAGGTGTTCGCAGGCATGAAGAGCGTCACGCTGGAGCCCGATCCGGTGGACGTTGCGGGCTTCGCGAAGTTCATGGAGCGCTACGTGGCCATGCTGCCCGCCGAGCGTGCCGCCGTGGAGACGCTGAAGTAATTTCCATTGAATTGGAACCAATCCGGCGCAAAATGCGTCGAAATAGCAGGAGGGGAGCTTGCCTTTCGGCAGGCTCCCCCTTTCTGTGAAAGGATGCATTACAGATGAAAAAGTGTGGACGAATCGTCAACCGCCTGATTTTGCTTCTCGGAATCGCCATGATTGCCTACTACCTCGCGCTGGGCGTCTTTGTGCGCTTCGGACAGTCTCTGCAATTTCTGTGGCTGCTCGGAGGCTTTCTGTGCATCGCGCGCTACCTCTACTGGCGGCAGGTGGAGAAGAGCGGAAGGTATCCGCGCCATAGAAAACTGCTGCGCGCGCTGCGGATTCTGTTCTGTCTGGCGCTGGCGTTTTTTCTCACCGTGGAGGGCGTGATCCTCTGCGGCGGCATGATGGAACCCGAGCAGGGCCTGGATTACATCGTGGTGCTGGGCGCGCGGGTGAACGGAACCGTGCCCAGCGGCAGCCTGCGCAACCGCATTCGGGTGGGCGTGGAGTACCTGCGGGACAATCCGGGAGCCATTGCCGTGCTCTCGGGCGGTCAGGGCAGCGGCGAGGAGATCAGCGAGGCGCGCTGCATGTACGAAAACATGCTTGCCGCCGGGATCGACCCCGCGCGGCTGATTCTGGAGGAGCAGTCCACCGACACCGCCGCGAACCTGCGCAACAGCCGCGCTCTGATCCCCAGGGGCGCAAGCGTGGGCCTCGTGACCAACAACTTCCACATCTTTCGCGCACTGGCGCTGGCCCGCAATCAGGGCTGGGAGGACGTGCACGGCGTCCCCGTGGCCACCACGATGCTCTCCCTGCCGCACTACCTGATGCGGGAGTTCGTGGGCGTGGTCTACGAGACCGTGCGGGGGAACCTGACATTCTGAATGTGGCGTGGCGCCACAGCCACATGCCTGTCGGCGGCGGCTTGCCGTCGGCGGGATGAGGGCATCCCGCCCTACGGGGTGCGAAGCGAATCCGAGCAGTGTTGCCAAAACCGGACGTAAGAAATTCGACCCATTCCTGCCGGGTCGAATTTCGTGTAATCGGCTGCAATTTCAATCGGAAAGCAGCACAGAGTCCCTATCCCTCTGATCTATGGGGATAGGGACTCGTTCGCCGAAACCGCGAAGCGATGTGGCTGCAGGCCCTGCCTGCCAGCGGCGGCTCGCCACAGTATTTTCAAAACTGGACGTAAGAAACCCGCCTCATAGCCGCCGAGGCGGGTTTCGTGCCAGCAGATACAGAATCATGCGGAAGGAAACACAGCACCTCTGCCCCTTGAATCTATGGGGGCAGAGGTGCGTTCGCTCAAACGCCGATAGGCATGTGCCTGCGGCGGCTCGCCGCTTACCACGGCTTCCAGACCTGCATGGCCCAACGGCCGACCCTGTAAAAGGGCGTCTCCAGCTCCTTCGCCGCCACCTTCAGCATCTCGCGGATGGGAATCTGCTGGGGACAGTGGCGCTCGCACTTGCCGCAGTCGATGCAGCGGGAGGCGCTGCCGGGCACCTTGCGCACGGCGGTCACCTGCCAGTACTCCTTGGTGGCCTTCTTCCTGCCGTCGATGGCGATCTCGTTCAGACAGCGGAAGCTGCCGGGGATGTCCACGCCCTGGGGGCAGGGCATGCAGTATCCGCAGCCGGTGCAGCCCACGCGCACGCTGGCGTTGATCTCCCTTCTGAGTCCATCGATGAAGGCAAAGTCCTCCGCCGTGAAGCTCCCCGCGCGGGAATCACAGGCGGCGCGCAGGTTCTCCTGCACCATCTCCATGCTGTTCATGCCGGAGAGCACGCAGGTCACGCCGCTCTGATCCCACAGCCAGTTCAGGCCCCACTGCGCCGCCGACCATCCATGGGGATGCTCCGCGATGCGCGCCTGCGCGGCCCTGGGCAGCAGGTTCACCAGCCGTCCGCCACGCAGCGGCTCCATGATGATGACCGGAATGCCCTTCGCCTGCGCAGCCTCCAGACCGCGCCGTCCCGCCTGACTGTGCTCGTCCATGTAGTTGTACTGGATCTGGCAGAAGTCCCAGTCGTAGGCGTTCAGGATCTGCAAAAACATGTCGGTATTGCCGTGGAAGGAGAAGCCGATGTGCCGGATCTCGCCCGCCTGCTTCTTCTCGGCGATCCACTCCCGGATGCCCAGGCCCTCCAGCTTGTGCCAGGAGGCCACGTCGGTGATCATGTGCATCAGGTAGTAGTCGATGTGGTCGGTGCGCAGGCGGCTCAGCTCCTCGCGGAAGGTGCGCTCCACGCCCGCGCGGGACTTGATCAGATACTGGGGCAGCTTCGTGGCGATGTACACCCGGTCGCGGGCATTGTTCTTCTCCAGAATCCTGCCCACGGCGGCCTCGCTGCCGGGGTAGATGTAGGCGGTGTCCAGGTAGTTCACGCCGCCGTCGATGGCAGCCATCAGCTCGCGCCCGGCCTTGTCCAGATCGACGGCGCCGCCCTTCTTGGTAAAGCGCATGCAGCCGTAGCCCAGCACGGACAGCTGATCCCCGCCCGCACCGGGGCGGTACTGCATGCCGGAATTTTTGTTGATTTCCATGGATGCGCCTCCTTAATGGTGCAGGGCGAAGTGCGCGCGGGGGCGTTCAAAGCCGTGCACCCAGTCGGATTTGAGGTAGTAGATCAGGAAGATGGCCGAGCTGATGGCCCAGGTGAGGGGGTAGCACCAGAACAGCACGCGGATGTCGCGCAAGATTTTCATGGCGATGGAGATGAAGATGATGCGGAACACGCACCAGGACGAGAGCATCACCAGCATGGGCACCGTGGCCCGACCCGCACCCCGGCACACGCCCGCGACGGCGTGGGAGAAGGCCAGCAGGCAGAAGAACAGGTTCTCGATGCGAGTCTGGCTCACCGCGATGCGCACCACCTCCGGGTCGCTGTTGAAGAGCCTCGCCATCGGGACGGCGAAGATGACCATCAAAACGCCGATGATCTCCGCCATGATCACCGTGGACAGGATGCCGAAGCGCGCGCCCTGCCTTGCGCGATCGTACTGTTTCGCACCCAGGTTCTGGCTGACGAAGGTGGTCAGCGCCAGCGCGAAGCTGGTGATGGGCAGAAAGCCGAAGCCCTGGAGCTTGGCGTAGGTGCCGCAGGCGGCCATTGCGTCGGAGCCGAAGGAGTTGATGTAGCTCTGCACCAGCACGTTTGCGATGGAGATGACGGAGTTCTGCACGCCGGTGGGCAGGCCCATGCGCACAATCTCCTTCATCAGATCGAGGTGCACGCGCAGCCTGCGCAGCCGGAGCTGGAAGATCGTGCCCGGCTTGCGCAGGTGCAAAAAGCTCAGCAGTGCGCTCATCGCCTGGGAGATCACCGTGGCCACCGCCGCCGAGCCCACACCCAAGTGAAACGCGCCGATGAACAGGAGATCCAGTGCCACGTTCAGCGCGGAGGAGAGCATCAGGTAGTACAGCGGGCGGCGGCTGTCGCCCAGGGCGTTCATGATGCCGGTGAACACGTTGTAGAGCATCACCGCCATGGAGCCGAGGAAGTAGTTGCGGAAGTAGATTACGGAATTGTCCATCACGTCCGGCGCGGTGCCCATCCAGCGCAGCAGGGTGGGGGAGAGCAGCACGCCGATCAGCGTCAGCGCCGCGCCTGCGATCAGGCCGAAGGAGACCGTGGTGTGGATGGCCCGGGAGAGCGTTTCGTGGTCCTCCGCGCCGAAGTAGCGGGAGATCACCACGCCCGCGCCCAGCGCGATGCCGATCATCAGCGCGGTGAGCAGCTGAATCAGCGACGCGGACGAGCTCACCGCCGCCAGCGCCTGCTTACCCAGCAGGTTGCCCACGATCACTGAGTCCGCCGTGTTGTACAGCTGCTGAAACAGCTGGCTCAGGAAGATGGGCATGGCAAAGCTGACGATCACGCGGCGCACGCTGCCGACGGTCATGTTCCGGGTTCCGGTTTGCATGGGTACGGGCCTCTCTCTTTCGTATTGCAGCTCCCACCCTCGGGAGCGGAGTTTCATCTATTCCCATCTTAGCCCATCTCTGTAAAGCCCGCAAGTCCAAAAGGGAAGTTGGACAGAAAAAGCCCGCACCGTCCGGGAATCCGGCGATGCGGGCGAAGGGGGAGAATGCCGAAATCAGCCGTTGAGGATCTGCATGAACTCCTCGCCGGTGATGGTTTCGCGGTCGTAGAGGAACTCGGTCAGCTCGTTGAGCTTCTCCCGGTTCTCCATCAGAATCCTTATGGCCTTTTCGTGCTGCTTCTTGACCAGCTCCACCACCTGCTTGTCAATCTGGGTCTGGGTCTCGGCGGAGCAGGCCAGCGATGCGTCGCCGCCCAGGTACTGGTTCGTCACGGTCTCCAGCGCCACCATGTCGAAGTCCTCGCTCATGCCGTAGCGGGTGATCATCGCGCGGGCCAGCTTGGTGGCCTGCTCGATGTCGTTGGATGCGCCGGTGGTCACGGAGCCGAACATCACTTCCTCGGCGGCGCGTCCGCCGGTGAAGGTGGCGATCTTGTTCTCGATCTCGGTCTTGCTCATCAGGTAGTGGTTGCCCTCCTCCACCTGCATGGTGTAGCCCAGCGCACCGGAGGTGCGGGGAATGATGGTGATCTTCTGCACCGGGGCGGAGTTGGTCTGCTTCGCCGCCACCAGCGCGTGGCCGATCTCGTGGGCGGACACGATGCGCTTCTCCTCGGCGGTGAGGATGGCGTTCTTCTTCTGGTAGCCCGCGATGACCACCTCGATGCTCTCCTCCAGGTCGGCCTGGGTCGCGCCCTTGCGGCCGTCGCGCACCGCACGCAGCGCCGCTTCGTTGACGATGTTGGCAAGCTCCGCGCCGGATGCGCCGCTGG
>CAMBWJ010000069.1 GCA_945871545.1 uncultured Clostridia bacterium
AGAAGGTCATGCGGTTGATGCCGCAGTCCTCGGCAATATCGTTGATCGTGATCTTTGTCAGAGGCTTTTTGAGCAGCAGGTTTTTGAGCGACTGCTCCAAGGCCCGCTTCGTGATCTGGGACATGCATCATTCTCCCTTTAAACGTCGCAGCGGTTCATTCATCCCCTTTATGATACCACAGAAGCCGCTTTCTCACCAGCGGCAGATGCACATGGATGCGCTGCATCGAACGATTTCATACCCGATGCGTTCGGGCGGTCAGTCGTACTCTGCGTTTTTGTCGTCCTGCGGCGCACGGATGCCGTCGCCCTCGCGCACGATGAGATAGTCGTCCCAGCAGTGTCCGGAGTGATTGCGGAACAACACGCCGATCTCCTGGGTGTCATACCACTCGACGATGACAGAGCGCACCGCCGTCCCGCGATAGTTCTCCAGCGACGCCACGTTGATCTGCATCAGCGGCTGCCCGTCGACCGCGGCGATCTTGCGGTGGCAGTCCTTGCCGGCCCACACCTCGTCGCCGATATGCGCGTGGCCGTAAAAGTGCATGCGGACGTTGCCGGCAACGGGCAGGAAGCGGTCAAACAGCGGCGCGGCGCGGTTGCCGCCCGCGTAGCTATAATGGGAGAGCGTGAGCACGGGCTTGCCCAGCGCGGCGATCTCCTCCATCACGCGCCGGTAATCCTCCGGCGTATAGGGATAGGCCGAGGCGTCGCCGCGGATTTCGCCGTGCGTGGTGTACCAGCGGCCGGCGGGATCGGCATGATCCGTGAAGAAGCACAGCGCATAATCGCCCATGTCCACCAGTTGATAGAGCTTTGTGATGTCCCCGGGCACATGCCAGTCGGGCTGACCGCGCATGAACTCCACGAAGGGAATGCACATGCCCTTCAGCGTATCGCGGTGAAACGCGAAGTAATCGAAATCATGGTTGCCGATGGCGTAGTACTTGGGCGCGTGTACGCGTGCAAACTGCTCCGCCTGCATCTGCGCCATTTCATGAATGAAGCCGAGGTTGTGTCCCTCCGTCGCGTCGCCCAGATAGCAGACCGCCTCGACGGGCATGCCCAGGGATACAAAGTCATCGGCGGCGCATTTCATGCAGTGCGCGGCGCGCCTGGGCTGCTGCTGCTGAAGGTCGGAAAGGATCCAGAGGCGGTGCCTGACGCGGGGGGCCGCGCTGCGAATCAGATCATCGATGATCATGGTCGTTTCTCCCTGAATGACAAAATGGGGAAAGGAGAGGGGATGCCTCCCCTCTCCGTGTTGTGTTGCGGGATTACTTGTGGGCATCGTAGAAGGACTGCCAGTAGCCGATGTATTCCTCGACATTCAGGCTCTCCAGCACCTGCAGGTGCTTCTCCCAGTCGGCCTCGGTGATGCCGTTGACGACGGCGTTGGCCTTGAACTGGTTGAGATAGTTGTCGATGTCCAGCAGCAGCATGTTGCGCTCAGCCTCTTCCTCCGCGCTGCCAAAGCCGTTGGAGATGCGCTCCGGGGCGATGAAGGGCTTGTAGGCCTGGTTGGCCTCCACCTTCGCGGCGATGCGGGCGGCATACTTCTCCGCCTGCGGGCCGCGCCAGCGGGAATAGGCGTAGATCGGGCTGTTCGGACCGCAGCCCATGGTGCGTCGGATCTGGGAGGAGGAGGAACCCTCCGGTACGTTGTCGGTGAAGACCTCCCAGCGCCCGTCCTCCAGGTAGCGCCAGATCAGGTTCTCCGGGCCGTAGTTCCAGAGGTTGACGATGTCCAGGCTGGAGTTGCAGTAGTCATACCAACGCACCAGCAGCTCCGGGTTCTCGCAGGCGGTGGTGATGACCACGCCGTTGAGGTTGCCCTGCGGGGAATTCGCCTTGAAGTAGTGGCCCCACAGCATCGGGCCGTACTTGCCCTCCAGCGGCGGGAGGTAGGTGAAGTCCGGCACATAACTGGCCAGAATGATGTTGTCAATGTACCACTCCAGGGTCACGCCGACGATGCACGGGTCCATGTTGCCCTTGGCCAGGTACTGGGAGCTGTCCTCCGTGTAGTACTCCTGGTTCATGAGGCCCTCGGCATAGAGCTTGTGCAGGAACTGCAGGCCCTCGAAATAGGTGCTCTCGGCCGGCGTGAAGATGACCTTGCCATCCTGTACGCGAGCGTGATAGTCGTTGTCGGTGGTGCCGAAGAATCCAAACAGATTATCGATCTTCGGCGCGTCGGTTGTCGCGGAGACGAGCAGCGGGATTTCGTCCTTCAGGCCGTTGCCGTTGGGATCGCCGTCGCGGAAGGCGACGAGCACTTCGTAGAACTCGTCCACGGTCTTGGGCATCTCGAGGCCGAGCTTTTCCAGCCAGGCCTTGTTGATCCACAGCTCGCTGTTGATCTCGTTCTTCACGTCGGCGTCGCCGTCGGGCAGGGAGTAGATGTGGCCGTCGCCCAGCGTCAGCGCGCCGCGCAGATCCGGAAGATCCGCAAACATCTGCTGGATGTTGGGCGCGCAGGCGTCGATGATCTCATCCAGCGGGGCGAGCACGTCCATGTTGCTCACCACGTCCACGCCGCCGATGATGGCGTCCGGCAGATCGCCGGAGGCGAAGGTCAGGTTCAGCTTCTCGTTCCAGCCGGAGGAGGGCACCTCGATCCACTCGATGTGGATGCCGGTCTGCTCCTCGGTGAACTGGACGGGCGCCTTCTCCGGCCAGGTGTTCTGGGACATGTCTTCCTTCTTGACCATGATGGTGAAGGTGGTCGGCTCGCTGACCAGCGGCAGCTCCACATCGACGGCCAGCGCGGGCACGGCCATCACGACGGCCAGCAGCGCAATCAGGAACACGGACAGGCTTTTCCTCATAGATAGTACCTCCTTTTGATGTATGATAACGAAGGAGAAAGCCATTCCTTCGTCTTCACCGGATGGGGGGGCGGATCAGCCCTTGACGGAGCCGATCATCACGCCTTTGACAAAGTACTTCTGGATGAAGGGATAGAGCATGAGCATGGGCAGGGAGGCCACCACGATGACGCCGTACTTGATGGTGGCAGCGATGCGCTGCATCTCCTGAATGGCGTCCACGTCGGTCACGTCGGCCTGCACGCTCTGGCTGGAAAGCAGGATTTCCCGCAGCACCATCTGCAGGGGATACTGGTTCTGCTTGCTCAGATAGATGAGGGCGTTGAAGTATCCGTTCCACTGCGCCACCGCGTAGTACAGCGCGATCACCGCGATGATGGATTTGCTCAGCGGAACGACGATGCTGATAAAGAACCGCCCGTTGGAGCAGCCGTCGAGCTGGGCCGCCTCATACAGATCCACGGGAATGCTGCTGGAGAAGAAGGAGCGCGCGATGATGATGTTGTACACCGAAATCGCGCCCATCAGGATGACGGCCCAGGGCGAGCCGAGCAGGCCCACGTCCTTGACGACCAGATAGGTCGGAATCAGACCGCCGCTGAAATACATGGTGAACACATACACCATCATCAGCGCCTTGCGCCCCACAAGATCGGTGCGAGAGAAGCTGTAGCCGGCCAGGATCGTGGTCATCGTGCCGATGACGGTGGAAGCCACGGTATAGAGGATGGAGTTGACGTAACCGTTCATGATGCGGTTGTCCTGCAGGATGCGCCGGTAGCCGACAAAATCGATATTCTTCGGCAGCAGAATGACCTTGCCGAGGGAAATGGAGTTTGCGTCGGAAATGGAGGCAATCAGGACAAAATACAGCGGATAGAGCACAATCAGCAGCGCGATGATCAGCAGGAGGGTGGAGACGACGTCAAAGCCGATATCGAAGGCGGACTGACGGTTGGATTTGCGCATTTTCATCTTTTCCGCCTCCCTTACATCAGGCTGGTGCCGCTCAGCTTGTCCGCGATCTTGTTGACGGTCAGCAGGACAATCAGGTTGATGACGTTGTTGAACAGGCCGATGGCCGTGGAATAGCTGTACTGTGCGTTGAGCAGGCCGATCTTGTAGACGTAGGTGGAGATGATCTCCGATACGCCCAGGTTCAGGTCGTTCTGCATCAGATACACCTTTTCAAAGCCAAGGGAGAGCATGTTGCCCGTGGACATGATCAGCAGGATGATGGCCGTGGGCATGATCGCGGGCAGGTCGATGTGCAGAATGCGCTGGAGCTTGTTGGCGCCGTCGACGATGGCAGCCTCGTGCAGCTCCGGGTTGACGCCGGCCAGCGCCGCGATATAGATGACGGAGTTGTAGCCTGTCCGCTGCCAGATGTGCGACCACACATAGATGTGGCGGAACATGCCGGCATCGGATAGGAACGGCACGGAGCGCAGGCCCAGCAGGTTCAGCAGATGATTGATGATGCCGCTCTCGCTGAGGAATACATTGAGCATGCCGACCAGAACGACGGTGGAGATGAAGTGGGGCGCGTAGGTGACCATCTGCGTCACCTTGCGCAGCTTGTTGGAGACGCAGTAATTGAGCAGCAGCGCCAGGAGAATCGGAAAGGCGAACGAGGCGACGATCTGATAGACGCTCAGCACGATGGTGTTGGTCAGCAGATCCTTGAACATATAGGAATGGAAGAACTTGTCAAAGTTCTTCATGCCCACCCACGGGCTGCCCCAGATGCCCTTGGTCGGCTTGAAGTTGCGGAAGGCAATCTGCACGCCGTACATTGGCCAATAGTTGAAGATCAGCAGATAGATCAGCGTCGGCAGGAGGAACAGGTACAGCACCCAGTTGCGGGTGACCTTGTTCAGCTTCTTCTTCCACGGCGTCCGGACACAGGCTTTGCTTTCCGCCTGCATCGCATTTTGCGTCGCCTTCAACTCAATCACATCCTTTCCTTTAGCATCGGGTTATCGAGTTTCTTTGTGCAAACTCATTAAAACATGAACTTATATTTCATGCAAGTTTCATTTTTTGAAACGGCTTCAATTGGCTTGTTTTCCCGCATTTCAGCGCAATCCGGTACAAATTTGAAGCTGCTCGGCGCCTGCATTCAAAAACTGCAACGTCAAAAGCGGGCTGCGCCCGCTCCCACTTCCGAACCGCTTTGCAAAACCAAGCCGTTCTGTGCCCGCTGCACGATTCTTCACGCAGTTATCCATACTAAAAAAACGCCTGTACACGATGGCACAGGCGTGCGAGGGATGAACATCATGCGCTGCGGTGTGTGCTGCGCCAGTTCGTGGGCGAAACGCCGAGGACCTTTTTGAAGGCCCGCATGAACGACGCAGGCTGGAGATAGCCCACCTGCGCGCTGATTTCCGATACGCTTTTGTCCGTCTCCCGCAGAAGCGTCTGGGCGAGATTCAGGCGAAGGCTCTCGACATAATCGGAAACGGTGACGCCGGTATGGCTCTTGAAATAGTGGCCGAGATTGGACATGGAAAGATTGAAATGGGAAGCGGCCTTCTGGACGGTGAACTCGGACTCGCAGTAATGCGCCTGCAGATACTGCTCGATCTGCTGAATCAGCGTCGCGGACGCATCCGCGGGCGCCTGCTCCAGCTGCGCACACAGCAGCTCGCTGAGCTTGCGCAGGATCTGCTCCGCGCAGGATTTGTCCTGGGTGGTCAGGGCGGAAACCTGTGCCAGCAGGCTGTCTGCCTCCCCGGCGGGCAGCCTGCCGCGCGCCAGCTCGAGCACATCGGCGCACACCGTGCGGATGCGCTCATCGCTCTGCAGGCGCGCGATGCTGGCGATGAGCATCTCGATGGCAAAGCGGATGCGGTCGCTCTCGCCAAACTCGATGGCGTTGAGCAGGGAATCATAGATCTCCTTGGGATACACCGTCTGCTGGCGGGGCGGCCCGGCGGACATGTCCAGCCACACGGCAGACAGCTCCCTAACGCAGGTGCACACAGCGCTCAGCGCGATGTCCGCTTCAAGACCGCAGGCCTGGATAGCGCCGAGCAGCTCCTCCCTTTCCTGCGGCTGGGGCTGGGCAGAGACGATGAGAATGAGCTGACTGTTTTCTGGGATTTCCAGATACAGGAGATCCTCGCGGTCGGCGTACATCTGGCGCACGATGGCGACAGCCTGCGCGAGGGCATCCTCATGCGCCGAGGCCGCAGGCGCGAGCAGGATATTGACGATGTACCAGCTGCCGGCGCACAGCTGCATGCCCGCCTGCCGGCCGTCGCTGTTGAACTGCCCGACGGAGGCATAGCTGCCCATCAGCAGGCGCAGAATCATGCGCTCCTTGTCCAGGATGATGGTCCTGTTCATGGCCAGCGTGTGGTTGCTTTGCAGCAGCTCCAGGGCGCGGCGCACATTCTGCAGCTCATCAGCAGAGCGCTCGGGCAGCAGCTTGGATTGCAGCACGTCGTTCTCCAGCTCGTGAATCGGCTTGTAGTTGAGCTTCATGACCCAGGCAATGACCACCGCGCCGAGCACCAGGATGAACAGCAGCCCGATGTATACCATCTGCCAGATTCTGGCGATGGAACGATTGGCGACGGCCTCCGGAACGATGCTCAGAAAGATCAGGTCCCGGTCCGCCAGGCGGGCGTAGATCATGGACTGCCCGCCGATATGGGCAACCCCCTTGTGCGCCTCCAGCGCCAGATAGGCGCCGACGTCCGCCGCATAGGCATTTTCAGCGCCGTAGAGAATCGTGCCGTCCGCCGCGCAGATGTAGGTGCCCGCCTCGTCGTAGAGCCGGGTGCCCTCCACCATGGCGTCCAGTGTGGCGCGGTTCACCTTGCAGATCAGCCAGTTGCGCTCCTGCGGAGACACGCGGGCGGAGGCGAAGTAGAACAGATCGTCCCCGTCTTCGCCGGATACGGGGGTCCACCGGTTGAAATCGCTGCTTGACACAATCTTCCGGATTTCCTCGGGCAAGAGGTTCTGCGTGCGCCAGCGCGCGAAGCTGTCGATGGAATACACAGCGTCGAAGGCATAGATCCTGTCGAGCTTGGGATTGTAGTAGCAGATATCGTCGATAAACGCGTTGCCCACCATCCATCGCGAGAGAATGCTCTGAATCTCATAGAAATCGCCGGGCCGCTGCTGGTTGCGGTAGAAGAATTCGCTGCGGTTGGTGGTCTGCACGGCATAGGCGTCCAGCTGCTCGCGCTGTATGGACACGGAGAGGCTCAGCTGCTGAAGGGCGGCCAGGTTCTGCTCGATCAGCTGCGCGCCGCAGTAGCTGACCACCACCTCATAGATGACCACGGAGAGAACGAGCACCGGCAGCAGAAGTGTACACAAATAGGAGAGGAGATACCGGCGAAAGGTTCTCATCTTTACACCTCCATTCTCACTTGTGTACAGAAATCATGAATTTATACTAATTCGCAATTAAACCGGCATGATGCCGGTTGCATTACCGACCAAGTCATGCAAGTCCTGTTGCTTTGCAATCGAGGCCGAAGCTTTGCAGAAGGACTTACAGAGTAAATGCTTAACAGAGCGTATCAGATTTTTCGCTCTGACGAAGCCGAGTGAAGTGAGGCGTTACTTAAGGTACGTTGAACGGAGCGAGGCAAAGTCAGGGCGGAAAAGATGGTGTGCGGATTAAGCCATTTAATAAGAATTAGTAATATACTATCATTGTTTTCCGCTTTTTTCAAGACTTGAGCGGGCGGATTCTCGGAGCAGACGCACACGAAATGTATGAATCAACCCGGTTGCAAAAGGACAGACGCAGAATCTGCGCCTGTCCCGATGGTCTGCCAAATGGTCACTCCGTCATGCCGTCCATCTCCGGGATGGCCCTGGCGTACACGGTGAACGCCTTCTTCAGCTTGTCGATAGTCACATACTCGTCCGGCTGATGACCACCGCCGTGGCCCAGCCCGAAGTCATCGTGATGCTCGCCGGGGATGCCGGGGCCGTAGCCTACCGCGTTCTCCAGGTGGCGCGCATAGGTGCCGCCGCCCATGGTGTACGGCTGCGCATCCGTGCCCAGCACCTCGTTGCAGATCTCCGTCAGCCGACCGATGAGCGGGGTGTCCTTGGGGATATAGCAGGGGCGGCTGTCACGGATGTCCGTCACGGTAA
>CAMBWJ010000070.1 GCA_945871545.1 uncultured Clostridia bacterium
GGGGATGATCTCTACAACATCGCCCCGGACGTGGAAGGTGCCGCGCTCGGACTCGAAGTCGTTGAGGGTATACTGAATCTCCACCAGGCGGTGCAGCAGCTCCTCGATCTCCATCTGCATGCCCTCGCGCAGGGACACGGACAGATCCTCGTACTCCGAGGGGTCGCCCAGGCCGTAGATGCAGCTGACCGAGGCCACGATGACCACGTCCCGGCGCTCCGCCAGCCAGCTGGTGGCGCTGTGGCGCATGCGGTCGATCTCGTCGTTGACGGCGCTGTCCTTTTCGATGAAGGTGTCCGTGGAGGGGATGTAGGCCTCGGGCTGGTAGTAGTCGTAGTAGGACACGAAGTAGCCCACCGCGTTGTCCGGGAAGAACTCCTGAAACTCGCCCGCCAGCTGGGCCGCCAGCGTCTTGTTGTGGGCGATCACCAGCGTGGGCCGGTTGGCTTTGGCGATGATGTTGGCCATGGTGAAGGTCTTGCCCGAGCCGGTGACGCCCAGCAGCACCTGGTGCTTCATGCCCTTCTTCAGTCCCTCCGTCAGGGCCTCGATGGCCTGGGGCTGGTCGCCGGTGGGCGCGTAATCGGAGTGCAGATGGAACATGGACATGAAAAGACCCTCCCCGGATTCTTCTTCTATGCTTATTATAGCATATATGCGGAAAAATGAAACGGGGGAGGGGAAACTTAAACGTGTGTTCGATTATACCTTGACGCGGCTGCGGCGGGGACTGAGGTTGGCGCGCACCGCGCCGGTGACTGCGCCCGCGGCGCTGCCCAGCAGCATCTCGCCCAGCATGTTGCCCACGGCGAAGCTGCCGCCGCCCAGCAGCACGTACATCGCGTAGCCCAGCGCCATGTAAAGAAGGGCGATCTCCACACCGGTCAGGAAGCCCCGGGAGCCGCCCCGGGGCACGGCGGCGCAGGTTCCCAGCGCGATGGCCAGGAGCTTGACGAGCTGGTTGAGCACGGTCAGCAGGCGGTCGCTCATCTGAAGGTAGACCAGCGCGGCGGCCATGGCCAGCATGCAGGCGAGGGTGAGGGCGACGGCGATCAGCAGGCCCTTCAGCAGCGAAAGAAGCGTGCGCTTGCGGGTTTTCGGCATGGAAATCCCTCCTGAATTGAGATTCTGCTGCATCCTATGCCGTCCAATATGGAATTCATGCGGAAAAGGCCGTCCGCAGGGGACAAAAGAATCCCCGGCCTCGCGTGGAGACCGGGGACGATGGCAAAGCGTCATCTGCACTGGGTGCAGACGCCGACGCCCGCGGAGTATTCGTTGGTGGACGCGCCGTAGAAGTAGCCCTGCACGGTGTCCATGTCGGAGGCGTAGCGCAGGGGATGCCCCTCGGGGATGTAGATGATGCCCACGACCATGGTGTTGCGGCAGTCGTCCGAGGCGACCATGCCGCTCTTGCGGCAGACCGTCACCGCGCGGTGCATGTTGCAGTAGGATGTGGGGCGGCTGTCGGCGGTGTAGTAGTCGGTGTTCAGGGCGTAGGCGTTGACGTCGTTCTGGCAGGCGGCGGTGGGCAGCATGCCGGACACGCCGCACACCGTCTCCACGAACAGGCCGTAGTCGGCGGCGGAGCCGGACAGTATGGCGCGGTCCACGGTGCAGCCGGTGAGGGAATGCACCTGCTGCATCATCGCGGCCCACAGCGGCGCGGCGGCGGTGGAGCCGGTGGCGCTGGACTCCAGCGGCTTGTAGTAGTCCGAGCCGATCCAGATCGCCCCGGCGTAGTAGCCGGTCATGCCGGCGAAGGTGACGCCGATGTTGTTGGAGTTGGTGCCGGTCTTGCCCGCGACGGTGATATCGGAGAACCTCGCGCGGGAGCCGGTGCCCTCCTCGGACACGCAGCCGATCAGGCAGTCCACCAGCTGGTAGGCGGTGGGGGGCTTGAACACCTGGCGGGTCTGCTGCACCTCGGTCACGTCGATGTACACCGTGCCGTCGGGGTTGAGCACCTGGGTGAAGGCATAGGATTCCAGATAGGTGCCGTTGTTGGCGACCGCGCCGTAGGCGGTGGCCAGCTCGATCATCGAAACGCCCGAGGAGCCCAGCGCCAGACCAGCTCCGGTGGCCAGGATGTGGTCGGGATCGATGCCCAGCTTCAGCAGGTAGGTGACGGAGTTCTGGATGCCCACGTAGTCCATCAGCGCGTGGGCGGTGGAGGTGTTGTGGGACTTGTTGATGGCAACGCGCATGGATTCCACGCCGGTGAAGGAGTCGCCGGTGAAGTTGTTGGGATAGCCGTTTTCGCTGTTCCAGCCTTCGATTTCAATGGGCAGGTTCAGCACCGGTGTGCCGGGAGAGTAGCCCAGATCGAAGGCCGGGCCGTAGACCGACAGCGGCTTGAGGGACGAGCCCACCGGCATCTCCAATTGATAGGCGCGGTTGAGCTGCTTCTTCTGAACAGGCTCGCTGCGTCCGCCAACCACGGCGACCAGCTCGCCTGTGTGCCAGTTGATCACCGCCGCGGCGGCCTGGGGCTGCACCACGGTCAGGTACTCGCCGCCGCCCAGCGAGGACTGGGTGGAGGAATCGTTGGCGTAGCGCATCGCCGGATACTGGGACCAGTTGGTGATGGTGTCCTGCACGGCGGACTGCACCTCGGGATCCAGGGAGGTGTAGATGATGTAGCCGCCGTTGCGCAGCTTGGTCTCCATGCTGCTGCGGTTGGAGGAGGTATCCTCCAGGCCCTCGACGCGCAGCATCTTGGTGACCACGTCGTAGATGGAGTATTCCACGTAGTAGGCGTTGTCGTACATGGCGTCGGAGGAGGCGGTGGAGGTTTCAAGCACGTGGAGCGGCTCGGCCTTGGCGGCGTTGCACTCCTCCTCGCTGATCAGGCCCTGATCCAGCATCTCCTCCAGCACGTAGTTGGTGCGCTTGTCGATCAGCTCGGAGCTCTCGTAGACGTAGTAGTTTCTGCGGGGGTTGTAGCGGTAGGGGTTGCGGATGATGGCCGCGATGCAGGCGCACTCGCGCAGGGTCAGCTCGCTGAGATCCTTGCCGAAGTAGTCCTGGGCCGCGATCTTCACGCCGTAGTTTGCGCCGCCCAGGTAGATCACGTTCAGGTAGGCCTCCAGGATCTCCTCCTTCGTCAGCTGTTCCTCCACCTGCAGGGCCAGATAGGCCTCCTGCACCTTGCGCTTGTAGTTCTGGTCGGAATTGAGCAGCGTCAGCTTGACCAGCTGGCAGGTGATGGTGGACGCGCCCTGCAGGCTGCCGCCCATGACGTTGTTCAGCATTGCGCCGGCCATGCGCTTGATGTCCACGCCGTTGTGCTCCCGGAAGCGCGCGTCCTCGATGGCGATGACCGCGTTGATGAGCTGCTCGGGTATCTCCTCATAGTCCACGTAGATGCGGTTCTCGGAGCCCTTGAACTCGGTGACCAGGTCGCCGTTCTTGTCGTAGATGAAGGAGGTGAGGGACTGCGCGCCGATCTTTTCGATGTTCAGCTCGGGGCAGGTGTCCACCCAGGCCTTCGCCACGCCGCTCACCAGGCCTGCTGCGGCCAGCGAGATCAGCAGCACGGCGAACACCAGCATCTTCGCCGTCATCAGAAACACCGAGATCAGGAAATTCCGGTCGGATTCCCGGGGCTTGAAAAGTGCATATTTGAAACTCATATATCCTCCGAGTGTATCTCATGGTATAGCAATGCTATTATAGCACAGAAATTGGATACGTGCAGCGCATTTTGTTGGCATTTTGATGACCTGGACGATTTTTTGCAGTTAAAAACTTCCTCCGGCAGACCGGACGGCCCTGCAGGTGCGCAAAATGACGGGAGAGGAAGCGGAGCGCCTTTGCAATTCGGTGCTTGACAAATGCCGCGCGCATCCCTATAATAGAGGAGCTTGCTCGGAGGGCAAATCATTCGGATGAAATGATGCGCTGGATAAGGCACAGGCTGGAATGCCTGCACCTGTCCGGCTCTTTTTTTTGCGAATGCTTTCCCGCCGGCAGTCAAACTTAAGACCTTCTGCTGGATCTGTCATCGGAGGATCTGCCATCGCAATGGCAAGATCGAGGAAGATGTCGAGTGCGCTCGGTGCATGCCGGGCGCATTTTCTTTTGACCCGCAGGAAATCGCACGAGAAACCGACGTCAAGGACAAGGCTGCGGAGGCGGCTGAAATGGGAGCGGCCGCACGTCCCCCTTGCCGGGGCGGCGGAGAGATGCTCCGTGCTGCAAATTCGGCGGAAGGTCGCTTGAATCAGGAGGGATTCCCTTGAGCGATCGGGCAAAAAAGCTCATCAAGTATGTCATTCCCACGATGCTGGGAAGCATCAGCTTCTTTCTGTTCACCATCGTGTACGGCATCTTTGTCGGACGGGGCGTGGGCACGAACGCGCTGGGCGCGGTCAATCTGGTCATGCCCTTCGTTATGGTGGTCAACGCGCTGTTCCAGCTGACGACCATCGGCGGCGTGGTCATCATTGCGGTGCGCCTGGGGCGCGGCGACCAGAAGGGCGCGAACCATGCGTTCATGCACGCGGCGGCGGGCACCGCGATCATCTCTGCGCTGCTGATGCTCTCGGGCACCTGCCTGACGGGGCCGCTGTGCCGCCTGATGGGCGCCAGCGACACCTTCTACCAGCTGACCACAGAGTACCTGTTCTGGTACAGCGTGTTCATCATTCCGTCCGGGCTGTCCACCGCATTGCAGGGCTTCTGCCGCAACGACGGCTCCCCGGTGCTGGTCAGCGCGGCCACGATCATCGGCACGGCGGTCAACATCGTGGGCGACTATCTGCTGATCTTCCCCCTGAAGATGGGCGTTGCGGGCGCGGCCATCGCTACCGGCGTGTCCCAGCTCGTCACGCTGCTGATCGTGCTGATCCACTTCATCCGGAAGAAGGGCGTGCTGCGCTTCTGCCGCTTCCGTGTGGAGGGTGCGCTGCTCAACAAGATCGCGGTGCGCGGCCTGCCCGCCTGCACCGCGCAGTTTGCCAACCCCATGACCACGCTGTGGATCAACAAGATGCTCGCCCAGCAGATCGGCGACATCGCGGTCAACGCCTACTCCATCATCTCCTACGTGGCGACCTTCTCCATGGGCGTGTCCTTCAGCGTGTCCGACGGCCTGCAGCCGCTGTACGGCCAGAGCTACGGCGCGAAGGATGAGCGCTCACTGCGCTACTACTTCCGCGCGGGCAGCATCATCAACCTGGCGGGCAGTCTCGTCATCAACGGCGCGCTGATGGTGGTGGGCGGTGCGGTCTGCGCGCTGTTCGGCGCGGACGCTGCGACGCTTTCCTACCCCGTGCGCGTGATGCCGCTGTACAGCTGGGGCTTCGTGGTGGTGGGACTGACCACGAACATCTCGTCCTACCTCTACTCCACCAAGCGCTCCCGGGAGGCGGATGTCATCAGCGTTCTGCGCAGCTTCGTGTTCAACACACTCGTCATCCTGCTGCTGCCCCGCATCCTCGGCGGCGACATCATCTGGCATAGCTTCGGCATCGCGGAAGCCGTCGTGCTGCTGATCTCCGCATTCCTGCTGAAGCGCTCGGAGCGCAACGGCATTGTGTTCAAATGAAAGGAGAATGATTCTATGGACCTTCTGAAGGGACGGATTCGGCCGCTCTACTTCAAATACCTGTCCGCGGCCTTCGGCAGCGCGCTGATCTCGTCCATCTACGGCATCGTGGATATGGCGATGGTGGGCCAGTATCAGGGCCCGCAGGGCACGGCGGCGATGGCGGTGATCAGCCCGATCTGGAACATCATCTACAGCCTGGGCCTGCTGATGGGCATCGGCGGCAGCGTCCTGCTGAGCACGCTCCGCGGCGAATCGGAGGACAATCTGGAAAAATCCAACGAATACTTCACGGCGGCGGTCGTCGGCGTGTCCATACTGGCGCTGCTGACCTGGGTCGCGCTGATCTTCTTCGACCGGGAGCTACTGCTGCTCTTCGGCGCGGAGGAGAGCCTGATGCCCCCGGCCCGGCGCTATGTGCTGCCGGTGAAGTTCGCTGTGCCGCTGTTCCTGTTCAGCCAGCTGCTGTCCGCCTTCCTGCGCAACGACGGCAACCCCGGACTTGCGACCCGGGCGGTGCTCTGCGGCGGCGTATTCAACGTGTTCGGCGACTACATCCTGGTATTTGTACTTGATCTGGGCATCCTGGGCGCGGGCATGGCCACCTGCCTGGGCTGCCTGCTGACGGTGTGCGTGATGCTGACGCACTTCTTGAAGCCTCAGTGCACGCTGCGCTTTGTGCGGCCCGCGCGGCTTGCACACAAGCTGGCCAGGATCGCCGTCACCGGCTTCTCCACCTTCTTCATCGACGTGGCCATGGGCATCCTGACGGTGCTGTTCAACCGCCAGATCCTCAAATATCTCGGCACGAACGCGCTGTCGGTCTACGGCATCATCATCAACATCAGCACCTTTGTGCAGTGCTGCGTGTAAAGCATCGGCCAGGCCTCCCAGCCGATCCTCTCCGTCAACTTCGGCGCAAAGCGCTTCGACCGGATTCGGGAGACGCTGAAGTACGCACTGGGCACCGCAGCCGCCTTCGGCCTGATCTGGATGGCCCTGTGCGTACTTGCGCCGAACCTGTTCGTCCGCATCTTCATGCAGCCCACGCAGGAGATCCTCGCCATCGCGCCGTCCATCATCCGCAGCTACGGCGTATCCTTCCTGCTGCTGCCGCTGAACATCTTCTCGACCTACTACTTCCAGGCGCTGCTGAAGCCCAGAACCTCGTTCATCGTCTCCGTCGGGCGGGGTGCGGTGGTCAGCGGCATACTGATCTGTCTGCTTCCGCTTGTGGCGGGCCCGGACTCCATCTGGTTTGCCATGCCCATCACGGAACTCATCACGGCGGTCTATGTGGCATCGATGATGCTTCGGTATACGAAAACAACGGAAAGGATGGAATTGACATGAGCAGAATCATCACCATCGGACGCGAATTTGGCAGCGGTGGGCGCGAACTGGGGCGCAGGCTGGCGGAGGAGCTGGGCTACGCCTACTACGACCAGGAGATCGTGACCGAGATCGCCCAGCGCACGGCGCTCTCCGAGGCCTACGTGCACCAGATTCTGGAGCACAGGCCGGTGACCGTCTTCCCCATTCGCATCGGGCGCACCTTCACCACCGTCGTCAACTCCCATCAGGAGCAGTGGAACGAAATCTTCCGCCAGCAGCGCCAGATTCTGACGGAGCTGGCCGAGAAGGCGGACTGCGTGATCGTCGGGCGCTGTGCGGACTGGTTCCTGCGCGCGTACAAGCCCTTCCGCATCTTCGTCTACGCGGACATGGAGCAGAAGATCCGGCGCTGCCGCCAGAAGGGCTCCGAGCACGAGCACCTGAGCGATAAGGAGCTGCGCCAGCACATTCAGGAGGTGGACCGGCACCACGCAAGCTACTACCGGCATTGCACCGACCGGAAGTGGGGCGACAAGGCGAATTACGACCTGTGCATCAACACCGGCTCGGAATCCGTCAAGGAAATTGCCCGCCACGTCGCGCAGTACCTGCGGGCCTGGCGCTGACAGGAACGGATATATGCAGCAAGCCGCGGTTGTTGCCTGGTTTTCGGAACTGGAAGCATACAATGCCATGCGGGCCGGCCTTCAATCCGTCGACGCAGAGCGTTCCAATCGCATCGGCATCCGGCTGGAATGGAGCTGGAGCGATGCCCTCGTTCACAAATCTTGACAGGATTCTGCGCATATACTATAATATTCTTGGAGTAGCATAGGCTTATTCCGAATGAATTCTGGAATCGGACTTCGATGGGGAATCCATGCGCCTTCGGCCTCTCGGGGGTACGGCGCAGATTCCCGAAGATGGAGGTTGGTACATATGTGCGGAATTGTTGGATACATTGGAAACGAGCTGGCGGCGCCGATCCTGCTGGACGGCCTGTCCAAGCTGGAGTACCGCGGCTACGATTCCGCGGGCCTT
>CAMBWJ010000071.1 GCA_945871545.1 uncultured Clostridia bacterium
GGCGTGTCCACCTGCTGGATGAAGCCGTCCTTCATTACCACGATGCGGCTGCCCATGGTCATGGCCTCGGTCTGGTCGTGGGTCACGTAGATGAAGGTGGTTTGCAGACGCTGGTGAAGCTTGGTGATCTCGCTGCGAGTCTGCACGCGCAGCTTCGCGTCCAGGTTGGACAGCGGCTCGTCCATGAGGAACACCTTGGGTTCGCGCACGATGGCGCGGCCCAGCGCGACGCGCTGGCGCTGACCGCCGGACAGCGCCGCGGGCTTGCGGTTGAGCAGCTTCTCGATGCCCAGAATCTGCGCGGCCTCCTTCACGCGGCGGTCGATCTCGTCCTTGGGCATCTTGCGCAGCTTCAGGCCGAAGGCCATGTTGTTGTAGACGGTCATGTGGGGATAGAGGGCGTAGCTCTGGAACACCATGGCGATGTCGCGATCCTTCGGTGGCACGTCGTTCACCAGGCGCTCGTCGATGTACAGTTCACCCTTGGAGATGTCCTCCAGGCCCGCGACCATGCGCAGCGTGGTGGACTTACCGCAGCCGGAGGGGCCGACCAGCACAATAAACTCCTTGTCCTCGATTTCCAGATTGAAATCGCTGACGGCGACGACGTCTCCGGGATAGATCTTGTAGATGTTTCGTAGCGATAAGCTGGCCATTTTCCGTCTCCTCCTGTTTTCTCAATCCTTGCACATGTCACGAAATGAATGGATGTTTTCCATATATCACGATGGGAATTTGATGAAGCTGTGATCCATGCGGCATGCGATTCCCCAGCCTCCTTATTTCCCATTATAGCAGAAGCGCGGAGGATAGTTAATGCATTGTACTGTCATGGATGAGGACTTTTCTGCTATCCTGATCCGGCGGGAAAGGAGATCGCGCCGCGCTGAGTTTCCTGGAAATACAGCAGGATAGTGCTGAAAGATAGCGCGTTTGTACTTGCCACGAAGCGGCTGCGGGTGATAAAATTGAATCGAAGATGGGCACGGACAATTCTTAACAAAATAGGCAAAACCGACAAGAAATTCAAAGGAGGGTATGAACTTGAATCCGAATGTCTACGGGATTACCGCAGAGGAGCTGCTGCGTTCGCCGCGCATTCCGCTGCTGCTGGCAGGCTCCGCCGGCGAGGTCTACTATGAATACGCGATGCAGATGCTTGCGGAAATTGTGCACAACAACGCCGCCGGGCGCAGGACGGTGTTCATACTGCCCTGCGGGCCGGTGGATCAGTACCCGATCTTTGCGCGGCTGGTGAACCGCTACCGCATCGACCTGAAGAATACCTGGATCATCAACATGGACGAGTATCTGGAGAACGGTCAGTGGCTGGACGACCGCTTTTCCTTCCGCCGGGTGATGAACGAGGTGCTCTACGACCGCATCGATCCCGAGCTGGTGGTGCCGGTGGAGCAGCGCGTGTTCCCCGATCCCCGCTGCCCGGAGCGGATCGGCCAGCTGATCGAGGAGCTGGGCGGCGTGGACATGGCGATGGGCGGCATCGCGCTCAACGGCCACGTGGCCTTCAATGAGCCTGCGCCGGAGATGAGCGTGGAGGAATATGCGCAGCTGACCAGCCGCGTGATCGACCTCAGCCCCGAGACCAAGGCAAAGGACGCGATTCTGGGCCGGGGCGGCGCCATCGATTCCATTCCCGATCAGGCCGTCACCGTGGGCATGAAGGAGCTGCTGGGTGCGCGCAAGGTGCGCTTCTCGATGCTGCTGGACATGCAGCGCGCGGTGGTGCGCAAGGCCTGCTACGGTGAGGTCAGCGCTACCTGCCCGATCAGCCTGTTCCAGAACCATCCGGACGCGCTGCTGATGGTCACGCCGAATGTGATCGAAAAGCCGTTCTGATTCCCCCCAATATGCAAAAGGATACCGGCGACATTCTGCATGCCGCCGGTATCCTTTTGTGCGTTCAGGCCGAATGCATCAGCTCTCCGCAGACGTAGACGGATCGCACCCGGAATCCCTCGTCCATCACGACGACGTCCGCGTCCTTGCCCGCCTCCAGGCTGCCCTTGCGGTCGGCGCAGCGGCTCAGGCGCGCGGAGGTCAGGGAGAGCATGCGGCTCACGTCCACCAGCGGGATGCCGTACTGCACGTGGGCCACGCGCAGCGCGCGATCCATCGTGCCCACGCTGCCCGCATAGAAGGAGAAGTCCGGCAGCTGGGCCACGTCGTCCTTGATGACGACCGGCACACCGCCCTCCTTCGCACCCAGGATGCTGTGGGTGACGTCAGTGCCCGCAGCGCGCATCGCGTCGGTGATCAGGGCGATCCTGTCCGGCCCCTTGATGCGGTAGGCCAGCAGCATGTGCTCTTTGGGGATGTGCCGCCCGTCGCAGATCAGCTCGATGGTGATCTCGTCCCGCAGCAGGGTGGCCTCGTTCACGCCGGAGTAGACGATGCCGTCGATCTTCTGGCCAGTGGTGGTGGCGCTGTAGAAGTGGGTGATGTGGGAGAAGCCCATGTCGAAGGCGGCGTTCGCCTGATCGGCAATCGCGCCGGTGTGGGCGATGGAGGCCATGACGCCGTGCTTACGCATCACCTGCGCGAACACGTCCGTGTTGGGAAGCTCCGGGGCCTCGTCCCAGCGCAGGATGTGGCCCTCCCCCAGGCGGAGGATGCGCTCCAGAAATTCCCGGGTGGGGATGCGCTGCTCACCGACGGGCTGCGCGCCCTTGTTCTTTGTGGAGAAAAAGGGGCCTTCGAGGTGCAGGCCCAGCAGCTGTGCGCCGCCGGTGGGGGTCTGAACGGCCTCCAGATAGCAGCGGATCATCCGCTCCAGCATCTCGTCCGGGCAGGTCATGGTGGTGGGACACAGCGCGGTGGTGCCGTGCTGGCAGTGGGCGCGGGCAGCCGTGCGGATGGCTTCAACGTCGCAGTCCATGAAGTCCGCGCCGCCGCCGCCGTGCACGTGGAGGTCGATAAATCCAGGCAGGATGTAGCCGCCGGAGGCGTCTGCAATGACAGCGTCCTGCGGGGCGGGTTCGTTTACGGCGGCGATGCGGCCGCCCTCGATCAGCACGGAGCCGCCCTCGCAGATGCGGTCCGGCAGCACGAGCCTTCCGTTGCCGATCCAGGTTCGGACAAAATCAGGGTACATGAAGCAAGCCTTCTTTCTGATTGCATTGAAGATGTGCACAAACAGGAAATCGGCTGAAATTATACTGATTATACATGTCGGGATAAAATATGTCAACTCATCTGACGAAAATATTGAATTTGTTATTTACGAAAGCCAATCGGTGTGGTATAATGTGAGCATGACGAACATAGAGAAAATGAGCCTCGCCGAGTATCGGGATCTGACCGATTTCCCGCCGGAAAGACAGCTGCAAATCAACAACAGCGGCATGAAGAACTACTTCCAGCGGGATTACACCATCTTCCGCCCCAAGGGCAGGAAGGACTTTTATCTGGTTTATGCCGCGCTCGGCTGGTTTGACATTGAGTACAAGGGCGAAATGGTACGCGTCGATCGGGGCACCTGCGTGATGTTTTTGCCGGAGGTGCCGCAGCTGATCTCCTTCACAGCGGATGGCGCGCCCACGATTTTCTATGTCCATTTCACCGGCGAGGCCTTTGCCGAGATGGTGGGCTCCATGCACTTCGATCCCATCACCTTCTTCAAGATTCACGACTGCACCGCCTTTGAGATCCTGTTCAACCGTCTGGTGAAGAATTTTCTGCCGCTGAAGGCCTTCAACGGGCGCAAGCCGATCTACACGCCCAAGGTGATCGGCCTGCTGATGGAGCTGCTGGACTACCTCTCCCCCGCCCGTGCGGAGCGCACCCGGCCGGAGCAGGATGCGATCACCGCCGCGCTGCTCTACATCAACGAGCACTTCCGCGAGGAAGTGAACCTGGAGAAGTATGCGGAGATCGCGCACCTGAGTCTGGGCCGCTTCTCCCACCTGTTCACCAAGAAGGCGGGCGTTTCGCCCTACAAATACGTGCTCTCGCTGCGCATTGAGGAGGCCAAGGAGCTTCTGATGTACTCCTCGATGAACGTCAGCGAGGTGGCCGCCAGCATCGGCATCGCCGAGGCCTCCTACTTCAGCCGCATCTTCCGCAAGAGCACCGGCTGTTCGCCCACGGAGTACCGCAACCGGAACGGGTCGCGGAGCTGAAAATGTTCAATTCCGGAAAAGCCGCCGGATCGCATTCCCCGATGAAGTTATTCATCGGGGTTTCCTTATATATTCCCGGAAAAATGTTCATTTTCAGAGAAAGCGCAGTCGCGGACGGGTCGAAATCAAAAAAGCAGAAATGTACCTGTCTTTAGCCGGATTGTGCCTAGAGCCGGATTGTAAATTTTGATAGAATATGTGTACTGGGATAAACAATCAGACGGAAGGCAGAGGTGGGATTATGAAACGAATTCATCTCGACGAATTGCATGACTTTTCCGTGAGGACGATGGAGGCCTGCGGCATGAATCGCGCGGATGCGCGCACGGTTGCGGACGTGCTCGTCGGCACGGATAGCTTTGGCGTGATGACGCACGGCACCAAGAACCTCTATGGATATGCGCAGAAGCTGCTCGCCGGGGGCCTGGACGCGAAGGCCCAGCCCACGGTGGAGCGTCAGGGCCCCGCGTGGGCCATCCTGAACGGCAACATGGCCATGGGCATGGTCAGCGCCAGCCGCGCGATGGAGCTCGCCATCGAAAAGGCGAGGAATGTGGGTATCGCCTATGTGGGCGTGAAGAACAGCTGCCACTTCGGCGCGGCGGGCTACTATGCAAACCTCGCGGCGAAGGCCGGCATGATCGGCGTGGTCATGAGCAATGCCGATCCCATCATGGCGGTTCCCGGCGGCTGCGGCGTGTCCATCGGCTCCAACCCCTTCTCCTACGCCGCGCCCACCAGCGACGGCAAGTCCGTGTTCCTGGACATCGCGCTGAGCAACGTGGCGGCGCTGAAGGTCATCATGGCGAAGGAGAAGGGAGAGATGCTGCCCCCCGGCTGTCTCGTGGATGGCGAGGGCAGGCCCACCACCGATCCCAACAGCTTCCCTGGGGAATCCTCGCTGGCGCCCATGGCGGCGCACAAGGGCTACGGCCTGGCGGTGATGGTGGAGATTCTCTCCGCAGTGATTACCGGCGCGGGCATGCTCAGCCAGGTGAAGAGCTGGAATCTGGACATGGCCACGCCCAACAACGTGGGCCACGCCTTCATCGCCATCGACGTGGGCCAGATGACGGACATGGCGGAGTTTGAAGAGCGGATGGACGCACTCTGCCGGGAGCTGCGCAGCGCAAAGCGCGCCGAGGGCACGAAGCAGATCTTCATGCCCGGCGAGATGGAGTGGGCGAAGCGCGACAAGGCGCTTGCGGAGAACGCGATTGAACTCAACGATGCAATGGTTGCAAATATGGAGAAGCTGGCCGAGCAGTTCCATCTGGAGCTGAAATGGGCGGAATGAGGAGATGGAAGAAATGGCAGTTGAATGGATGAATGACGTATTGAAGGTTACGGGCGTGTGCCCGATCATCGCCCGCTGCGAATCCGACAGCGCGGTGGACGCTGCGAAGGCGCTGGTTGCCGGCGGTGTGCCGGTGGTGGAGGTGCTGCAGCGCTTTGACAATTCCCTGTCCAATCTGGAAACCATCGCCCGGGACGTGCCGGAGATCTGCGTGGGCGCGGGCACGGTCATCAACGTCCGTCAGGCGGAGGAGGCCATCGACAAGGGCGCGCAGTTCATCATCATGCCCGGCTTTGGCCGTCAGGTGGTGGAGTACTGCCTGAAGAAGGGCGTGCCGGTGTTCCCCGGCTGCGTGACCGCTGCGGAGATCACCACGGCGCTGGAGTACGGCATCGACGTGGTGAAGTTCTATCCCGTCTATCAGCTGGGCGGCCTGTCCGTGCTGGACGAATACAGCGGCACCTTCCCCATGGTGCGCTACATGGTGACCGGCGCGCTGAACGAGACCAACTTCCTGCCGCTGATGCGCAACCGCAACATCCTGGCTGCGGGCGGCGACTGGATGTTCACCCAGGGCAACGCGCTGGTGAACCGGGACTTTGATCTCATCGCGAAGAACCTGCGCGCCTCGGTGACGGCGGTGCAGGATCTGCGCAACCAGATGGCGATTGCGGACTGAGGAGGTGTGCGAGGATGAAATCGATGAAGGATACCTACCGGCTGCACAACGGCGTGGAGATGCCCTGCCTGGGTCTGGGCACCTATCAGTCCAAGGATGCGGTGGCTGCCGCCGCGGTGAAGTCTGCGATGGAGACCGGCTACCGCCTGATCGACACCGCTGCCGCCTACGGCAACGAGCGCGGCGTGGGCCAGGGCATTCGCATCAGCGGCGTGCCCCGGGAGGAAATCTTTGTGACCAGCAAGCTGCGCAACGCCGCGCACGGCTACAAGGCGACGCTGGAGGCCTTCGATATGACCCTGGAGAAGCTGGGCCTGCGCTACCTGGATCTGTATCTGATCCACTGGCCGAACCCCATTCAGTACCGCTCCACCTGGCGGGAGGCCACTATCGGCACCTGGAAGGCCTTCGAGGAGCTGTATAAGGCCGGACGCATCCGCGCCATCGGCGTGAGCAACTTCATGCCCCATCACATCGAGATGCTGAAGGAGAATTGCGAAATTCTCCCCATGGTGAACCAGCTTCGCCTCTGTCCGGGCGTGACCCAGCCGGAGGTCGTGCGCTACTGCAGGGAAAACGGCATTCAGGTGGAGGCATACAGCCCCTTCGGCACCGGCGCGATCTTCAAGGTTCCCGAGATGCAGGCGCTGGCGGAGAAGTACGGCAAATCCGTCGGGCAGATCTGCCTGCGGTGGTCGCTGCAGATGGGCTGGATTCCGCTGCCCAAGTCCGCAAACCCGGCCCGCGTGCAGCAGAACACCGAGGTGTTCGACTTTGAGCTGGAGCCGGCGGATGTGGAGCTGATCGCCAACCTCAAGGGCGTGTGCGGCGAGGCACCCGTTCCGGACGAGATTCGTTTCTGAGGACGTAATTCCGAACCGCGCGAGCGAAAGGGCGAAATATGAGAATCAAGAACAAGCAGATGCTGACCAGTCACGGCGACCGGGAGGGCAGGCACATCGTAGCGGAGCTGCTGGACGCGGGTCTGGACGCCATCGATCCCTACTACAGGGTCAAGGAGCTGGTGCAGCTGGAGAACGGCCGCATCGTGCTGCACACCGACGGCTTTGAGATGCGGGACGATCCCCATTCCGGGCCGCTGGAATTTGACCTGAAGGACATCGACCGGGTGTACGTCATCGGCGCGGCCAAGGGCGTGCAGCGCGCGGCGGTCGCCTTTGAGGAGGTTCTGGGCGACGTGCTGACCGGCGGTCACGTGATCGCCAAGCACGGCGACGGCGTCCAGTGCAAAAAGATCGGCGTGACGCTGGCGGGGCATCCCGTGCCGGACGCATGCTGCGTGGAGGGCTGCAGGAAAATCGAGGCGCTGGCGGCGGATCTGACCGAGCGCGACCTGGTGTTCACCATCTCCGGCAGCGGCTGCTCCTCGCTGATGACCTATCCCGCCGGGGACATCACCGTGGAGGAGGTCGCCGCCTTCACCCACATGATGCAGATTGAAAAGGGCGTGCCCACCGGGGATCTGAACCACGTGCGCACGCACATCGACCGCTTCAAGGGCGGCAGGCTGTCCCGCCTGTTCAAAAAAGCGCACATGGTGCACCTCACCACCGCCGATCCCTCCAAGCGGACGGAGCCGGTGCTGCGCAACAACTACTACGACATGTTCCGCGACAATTTCTTCCCGCCCATCGCCTATGAGAGCAGCTTCCAGCAGGCCATCGACGT
>CAMBWJ010000072.1 GCA_945871545.1 uncultured Clostridia bacterium
GGAGCAGCTGGACGAGCTGCGGCGTGTGCTTGAGAAGTACCTGAACGGCCTCATCGCCGCGAACGATGTGCTTGTGCACCCGGAGCTTCTGCCGGAGGCCACGCTGGACACGGTGGACGATGCTGCGCGGCGCTGCGGCTCCTCAGTCCTTCTCTGAATCATCCGCGTCCTTGTTGGCCTTCTTCTTGCGCTTGAAAGCGGTGGAAGCGAACAGATCCGGTACCATCTGATCCGCCTTTTCGGGATCGTTGTAGTCCACCTTTTCGCCGCGCTTCGCGCCGATCATGCGGGTCAGCGTGAGACAGACGTAGAGGATGAGCATCACCAGGCCGATGACGGCGATGTACTGAATGGTCGGAGGGAGATCCGACAGGAGCGCTTTCAGGTCCATATTTGTCCTCCTTGAAAGGTCGAAGGGGTATTGAAAAACCGATCTCCATCCATTATACCGAAAAAGTGAAAAAAATACAATAAATCCGCCCCGGAAAGCGTGTTTTCCGGGAGACAAATGCGGTTCTTTTGTTGTATAATGGAGTCAGAGCTGGAAAAAGGGCTATCCGTATCCGCTTACATGCAGACAATCATGCGGCGCATGCCGCTTTTTAGGAGGTAACAACCAATGCTGAAAGGTATTCCGAAGATTCTGTCCCCCGAGCTGCTGAAGGTGCTGTGCGAGATGGGCCATGGCGACGAGATCACCATCGGCGACGGCAACTTCCCGGGCCACACCAACGCGAAGGTTGAGATCCGCATGGACGGCCACGGCGTTCCGGAGATCCTGGACGCCATCCTGCAGGTCATGCCGCTGGACGTCTACGTGGACACCCCGGTGATGCTGATGGAAAAGGTGCCCGGCGACACCGTCGAGACCCCCATCTGGGACACCTACAAGGAGATCGTCGCCAAGTACGATCCCCGCGGCGAGAAGTGCTTCGGCAGCATCGAGCGCGGCGCGTTCTACGATCGCACCCGCGAGAAGTCCTGCGCGGTGATCATGTCCGGCGAATCCGCGCTGTACGCGAACATCATCCTGAAGAAGGGCGTCGTGGTTGACGCGAAGTGACGCCCCCCGGATGCAAAAAACCTGCGAATCATCTGATCCGCAGGTTTTTTGCGTCAGTTCGCATCCGCGCTGTTGGCGGCGAGGATGAAATCCCGGAATTCGCTCTGCACGGGGGAGAGATACTTCTTCTTGCTGACGAAGTAGAGGTGGTGGGGCATGGTTCCCTCCAGCGGGAAGGCGAGCAGCTTGCCCTCGGCGATGAACTCGCCCACGGCGACCTCGGAGAGCACGGAGATGCCCACGCCCTCGCTCACCAGCTGCTTGATCGTCTCGGTGTCGTCGATGGCGGCGGCCACGTCCAGCTTCACGTCCGGAACGTTCTGCTTGATCCAGCGCAGGAACTCCTGCTGCAGCGTGGAGGTGCTGCTGCGGGTGATCACGCGCTCGCTGCCGAACAGCTCCTTGGGGAAGGGCTGGCCCTGCAGCGCGCGGAAGCGCTCCGCGTTGGGCGTGATGACCACCAGGCTGGAGGAGTTGTAGTGCTTTACGGCGTAGTCCGAATCCATGATCTTCATGTTGCAGAAGGCGAACTGGAAGCCGCCGGAGCGCAGCTTGTTGGGAATCTCCGAATTGTAGCACACGGTGATGTTGAAGTTGACCTCCGGGTGCGCGCGCTCGAACTCCACGATGCGCTTGGCCAGGTAGTAGCGGCTGGTGTAGGGCGTGGCGACGATGTTGATGGCGTTCTCGTTCTGATCCGCGCGGGTCAGCGCAAACAGGCTGTCGCGGTTCAGCTTCAGCATTTGCCGGGCGTAGGTGTAGTAGGTCTGACCGTCGGCGCTCAGCTCCATGCTGCGCGTGGTGCGGTTCAGCAGCCGCGTGCCCAGCTCGGCCTCCAGGTTGCGGACGTGAATGGTCACCATGGACTGGGAGATTTGCAGGCGCTCTGCGGCGTTGGAGAAGCTGCCCTCGTCGACCACGGCCACAAACGATTCCAGTTGCTTAAAATCCATAGCTGCATTCCCCCGAAATTATATTGAAGAACACAATCAATTATACACAAAATATTACAGTTTGTCAATTAAATTGCGGCGCAGAATCTGTGTGGGCGACTTGTGAGGTTCATGTATGGATTTGCGTTGACCGAAGGAACAAATTGTGTTAGAATCAAAAAAAGAAGTAAACTGGGGGGGAATGGTATGAAGCGACGTATGCTGCGGGGGATCGCATGGCTTCTGTGCGCCCTGATCGCTGTTCTGCCAGTTATGGCGACGGCTCAGGAGGTTCAGGCTTCGTGGATCTGCGAAAATTGCAAGTACGAGAATCTGTACATGGGCAGATTCTGCGAGGAGTGCGGCGCTGCACGGCCGACGGGTGAATGGACCTGCGCGGTGTGCGGAAGGGTCAACGACCGCAATTTCTGCGAGGACTGCGGCGCGGGCCGGGATGCAGTCGGCGCGATGCCCACGCTTGCACCGACCTCCACACCCGCATCGGCGCCTGTGATGAAGAGCGACGTGCCCAGGGAATCCGACGACAGCCTGCACCTGAAGGTTTTCGGAACGTCCATGGAGCGGCGCAACATTCGCAGCATCGTTCTGCTCTCCAGCCTGGAGGATGCGCCGGAAGGCGCGATCGACGTCTCCAGGGCGGGCGACCGCAGCGTTCTGCTGTGGTTCGTGAGCGACGGAGGCGACATGTCCGACATGTTCCTGGGCGCAAACGGAAAAATCGCTGCGCCGGAAGACTGCGGAGGACTGTTCTCCTATTACATAAACTGTGAGGAGATCCATCTGAACGACTGTCTGGATACCTCGGCGACCACGAGCATGGGCGAAATGTTCAGCTGCTGCTGGGATTTGAAGGTGCTGGACGGCATCTCCTTCGATACCTCCCGGGTTGCGGACATGAACTTCATGTTCTCCCATTTATCGGAGCTGGAGGAGCTGGATCTGTCCAGCTTCGATACCTCGGCGACGCTGGATTTCGGAGGTATGTTCACCGGCTGCAAAAGTCTGAGGAAGCTGGACATCAGCTCCTTTGAGCTGCGGAGCGACGCATACGCCTTCATCATGTTTGATGACTGCGATTCTCTGCCGGCCTCGGCCTATGCGCACATCGCGGATCATCTGAAAACGCCTGCGCCGACCCCGAAGCCGACCCTGAAGCCGACTGCGACGCCCTATGTGTACTATCCCGAGCTCTCCCGGGGCAGCCAAGGCTCCGCGGTGCTTGAGCTGCAGGAGCAGCTGATCTGCTTGGGTTACCTCGCCGCAGGCGAAGCGGACGGCTCCTATGGGCGCAGAACTGCCGAGGCGGTGCATCGCTTCAAGCAGAACAACGGCCTCTCAGATTATGGCAGCCACTATGCGACGGAGTGCGTGGCCACAAGCGAGATGCAGAACAGGCTGTACAGCGGTGCGGCCATGTTCAATGCGGAGCCGGATTTCCCCCTGACCTTTCCGTCCGGCAGCTACGCTGAGTGGTACAAGGAGAGCGGCAACAAGCTGAAGATCCATTTCCAGGTGACAAACATCTCCACCTGGCGAACCGTGACGGCGTTCAAGGTTCAGGCCTACGCCACGGATGTGTGGGGATGCGAGATCTACGGGGACAGCGTGTATTATGAGACGACCAAGCGCAGCATCGCGCCCAGCGACTATGGCTGGTCTGCCTACCTGTATCTGCCGGATCGCGATGAGATCGACAAGGTCTACGCCCGCATCAGCGAGGTGAAATTCAGCGATGGCACGGTGCTGACGAACACGGACTACGAATACAGCGAATGGACGATCACGTACAATTGAGGAGAGGAGAAGGGCGATGAAAAGGACACTCGCATTTGCGCTGAGTCTGGCGCTCGCAGTCATGGGCCTTTCATGCGCTGCGCTCGCGGAAGCGGAGTGGAGCTGCCCGGGCTGCGGCACGGAGCATCTCACGGGCAAGTTCTGTCCGGAGTGCGGAAGCGCCCGCCCTGCGGAGGACTGGATCTGCCCGAACTGCGGAAGGACAAACCAGAGGCAGTATTGCCCGGACTGCGGAACGAGCCGCGATGCGACGCAGCCGCAGGATTCATTGACGCAGGCTGACACGGCACAGCGGGACGCGGCGGTGGAGGCGCCGGAGGATATGCAGGAGTCTGCCGTTGCCCTGCCAGAGATCGACGCTCTGATGGTTCCCGAACGGGTGATCGATCTGATGAATGCCTGCATTGCAATGGCCTGTGAACAGGTTGCGACGGATATGTCCCTGGATATGATGCAGCTCGTGGATGCGTGCGGGCTCTTTGAAACGGAGATCACTCCGCAGTTCATCTCCTACGGCAACCGGGCGTGGGACATCGAGCTGTACTTCTATTACCCCGGAGAGGATGCGCCCGATCCCCAGATGGAGGCGGCGCACTGGTGCATGGAGGTGCGGGGGTCGGATGGGATCTCCGACGTGCTGCGCTCCATCGCATTCTCCGCCACGCTCGCCGCGCTGATGCAGGTGGATCCCGACATGGACGGCGAGGCTGCGGTTGAACTGCTGACGCGGAGGGAGCATGAAAGCCAGTATCATGGAAACGGCTATCTGCTCACCTATCTGGTTCTGGAGGACGGCGACGATACGCAGGTAATGGTACAGAGAACATAGGCGCGCTGGCCGTTTCAGCTGCGCGCAAGGCAGCAAAAAACCGGCGGGGCATGTGCGGGAAAGCACGACCTCGCCGGTTCATTTGATTTACATTCTGCGCGGGAGCTCCGTGATGACCAGATCGCCCGTCACCGGGCGATCCTCCGCAGAGAAGGCCTGGGGGAAGTTGTCGGAGAACAGGATCTGGGCGTTCGGCGGGAACTCCTCGTCGCCCTCCCAGACGATCAGCCGCACCTCGTAGCCGGGCAGCACCTCGATCTGGTAGGACGCGTCGCCGTACTTCGTCGGGATCGCGGGGATCTGCTCCGCTGCCCTGCGGAATGCGTCCAGGCGCGTGCCGAAGGTGAAGGCGGCGCGCTTGAGGCAGCGTCCGGTGAAGGGGGTGAGGTATACGTCGCCCCAGGGCATCTCCCGGTAGGTCAGGAAGGCACCGCTGCCCTTGGACGCGCAGCCCTCCAGCAGAAAGCGGATCAGGAAGATCTGCGCCGGGATGCTCTTCAGCGCCAGCGCGCCTTCGTGGTCGCACTCGATGTCAAACTCCGGCCAGTGGATGCGGTAGTCCTCGTAGAGCAGGCGCATCTGGAAACAGCCCGTTGCCGGATCGAAGGCCGCGCCGGTGCGGCTTGCAGCCTCCTCCGGGTCGAGCTTGGCGAACAGCTCCACGTAGTGCTCGAAGGGCACCATTTCCTTGTTGTTCTCGATGACGCGCTTTTCGGTTTCAGCCATGTGCAATCACTCCATCTCTGCGCAGCTGGGGAAGAGATCGGCGTTGGTGTGGGGCAGGAAGCAGGCTGCCATGAACTCGTCCATGTAGCCGGGCGTGGTGCTCAGCTCCACATAGGTCATGCTCTGTGCCAGCTCCTCCACCTTGTCCCGGGCCTGATCGGACATCACCATGGCGTATGCGCCGCTGAGGGACGAATTGCCGATGTAGGTGAAACGGTCCAGCTCGATGTCCGGGAACATGCCGATGCGCACGCTGTTGCGCATGTTGATGCCGCTGCCGATGCCGCCTGCGACGTACATGTGCTCCACGCAGGACACGTCCATGTCCAGCGACTTGAGCAGCGTGCAGATGGCGGAGAAGATCGCGCCCTTCGCGCGGATGAAGTTGTCGATGTCCACGGTGTTGATGGTCACGTTGCGGCCGGTCTCGGACTCGTCGGCGAAGGCCAGCACGTAGCAGTCGAAGCCGTTTGCATCCTGGGATACGCGGCGGCCCTCCCGGACGAACTGTCCCTTGGCGGAGATGATGCCGCAGCGGAACAGCTCGGCGATCACGTCGATGATGCCGGAGCCGCACAGGCCGATGGGCTTCTGACCCTTATCGCCGATGATGGAGAAGCTCGGCTCCATGGTCTCGCGGTCGATGGTGCAGGCTTCGATGGCGCCGTCGGTGGCGCGCATGCCGCAGGAGATGTCGCCGCCCTCAAAGGCGGGGCCCGCGGAGCAGGCGCAGCTCATCAGGAAGTCCCGGTTGCCGAATACGATCTCGCCGTTGGTGCCCAGGTCGATGAACAGGGACAGTTCGTCCGTGTTCCAGATCATGCTCATCAGCGTGCCCGCAGTGATGTCGCCGCCCACGTAGGAGCCGATGTTGGGCGCAAGGATCACCCCGGCCTCGCTGTTGGCGGGCAGGCGCACGTCCCGGGCCTTCAGGTCGTTCCAGCGGAAGAAGGCGGGGATGTAGGGCTCCGTGCGCACCGGATCCGCGTCCGTGCCCACGAAGAGGTGATTCATGGTGGTGTTTGCGGCCACGCAGATGGACAGCACGCGCTCCTCGGAGACGTTCGCGTCCTGATACATCGCGCGCAGCAGCGGCTGCAGCGTCTCCTTGACGATCGCGTCCTGCAGGCGCTTCTTTCCGCCGGGTCGGCTGGACTCGATGATGCGGTTGATCACGTCCGCGCCGTAGCGGATCTGGCCGTTTCCGGCGGAGCCCTTCGCCAGCAGCTTGCCGCTTTCCAGGTCGGTGAGCACGGCGGTGACAGTGGTGGTGCCGATGTCGATGGCCACGCCGCACATGGGGGTCGCATCGTCGGGTGCGGAGACGGTCATGAGCTGGAAGCGGTCGCCGTCGCGCTTGCCGCAGCAGCGCACGCGGAAGCCGTTCTCGCGCAACGTGGAGGGCAGGTGCACCAGCACGCTGTGGGGGATGGACACGAACTCCACCTCCAGCTCCGCCATCAGCGCGCGCTCCAGGCGCTCGTTGTCGGGCATGGTGTCGTCCAGCGTGGGTTGATCCATGGCGATTTCGACGCTGACGAAGTCGTTGGTAAAGCTGATTCCGGCCTCGCGGACGCGCTCCTTGGCGGCGTTGAAGATGCGCACCTCCTCGCCGGTGCTCAGATCGGCGGTCTTCATGCGGGATTTGTAGGCCGAGGCGATGTCGGGAACCTCCACGACCACGTCGGAGATGACGCGGCTGTTGCAGGACAGCCGCCAACCGGCGGCGTAGTCCTCCTCAGAGATGTGGCGGGTGCGGGGGGAATCCAGCTCGCCCTCTACGAGGCGCACCTTGCACTTGCCGCAGGAGCCGTTGCCGGAGCAGGGCGCGTCGATGGCGACGTTGGCCTTGCGCGCGACCTCGAGCAGGTTTTCATTCTCAGCGGCGAAGATCTTACGGTCCTCGCCCTTTTCAAAACGGAAGCTTACCTGATACATGCGTACACTCCTTTGTTGCTATACCTTTGCCTCTATCTTACTACAAATTGACGGAACTGGCAAGGGCGTTTCAGCCCAGGCTGAAGCTGTAGAGCTTGCCGCTGTCGCCCTGGCGGACGAAGTAGAGGGTGTAGGCGGTGGGGTAGGTCTTGCTCTCCTTGCCGAAGCGGGGGATGTAGTCGAAGCTCACCCGGCAGGAGAAGCAGTCCTCCGAATAGAGGTAGAAGTCCGACACCACCACGTTCTCGAACGTAGAGCTCTTGGGCTTCTTGCCCAGGGAGCTGTCGAAGCTCTTGATGCTCTCGTAGGCGGGGGAGCCCTTCGCACACTTCTTCAACACGCTGTCCTGGCTGGCCTCACGGGTGGAATACTTGGCGATGCGCTTGGCAACCTCCAGGGCGGACTCTCCGTACAGCGCCTCCA
>CAMBWJ010000073.1 GCA_945871545.1 uncultured Clostridia bacterium
ATAGCGCCGGGATGCCCGAAATGCAAGGGAATTTGCATTAAAACATGCATTTTTGATACTGTACAGGGGCGGCAGAATGGTGATATAATAGTAGCAACCAATATTTATAAATGGAGGAATGCAATATGCGCACCATCAAGGCCGTACCGATCACCGCAGAGAACTTCCGCCCCTACGGCAGCTTCGCCAGCATGCTCGAGCCCAGCGGCAACTGCTTCCCCGGCGACGCCACCTTCTACCCGGATCAGGTGGAGCTGACCGTGCAGGGTGGCAAGCCCATCACCTTCTCCCCGCTGACCGTGAAGAAGCCGGAGAAGATGATCGTCACCAAGGCGGAGTACCACAACTACACCGGCGAGGGCGTGCTCGTGCTCGACGACGACGCGGTCATCCACGTCGCCCCGCCGTCCAACAAGGTCATCGTGCCGGAGCTGACCGAGGCCTTCATCGTGCCCAAGGGCACGCTGGTGAAGCTCAACACCGGCGTGTGGCATCTGGCGGCGCTGCCGGTGCACAACGAGCTGCTGCACGTGATGATCATCCTGCCCGAGCGCGTGTACGCCAACGACTGCTACGTCTGCGAGTACCCCGAGGATCAGTACATCGAAATCACGCTGTAAGGCACTTCCACAGAGGTGCGCGAACCATCCGGTTTGCGCGCCTCCTTTTTTTAATCGCAAAATGTACATTTCCATGAAAATCTAAGCAAACTCTAATTATTTGTGAACCGTAGCTTATCCATGAGCGTCTAATATGATATGGGAATATCTGGGTGAGCTGGACGATCCGGGCGACCCGGTCGCTTCGCAAGCGCCCCATGTATTGAGATGAAATTGAACAAAACGCAAGGGAGTGAGCAGATTGAACAGATGGATCTCCATGCTGCTGGTATTGGGCCTGCTGAGCGCGGGCGGTGTGGCCGAGACCGCATCGGTGGAACCGCAGCAGATCGAGGAACCCGCGGCGGAGGAGAGCGCCGCGCCGGAGGAAACCCCGGAGGAAACCCCCGCGCCGGAAGAAAGCGCCGCGTCGGAGGAGACACCTGCACCGGAGGAGACCCCCACACTGAAAGAGAGCGCAGCCCCGGAGGAAAGCCCCTCAGCGGTGGAGCCCCCCGCAGCGAAGGTCACGCCCCTGCCCGAATATGAGGGCTACCTGCTGGACATGCAGGGCGAAAGAATACAGGGCGGCACTTTGAAGGAGCTGTTGCAGGCGGAGGGTGCGCTGCGCGTGTGCGTGTGCACCCCGCAGATCATTTATCTGGAGGACTTTCCGCTGCACCGCCTGAACGAGATCGAATTTCTGCCGGACGCGGAGCTGGGCCGCAGGTACCGCGTGGTGCTCTCCGCAAGCGACGATCCGGTGGACGAATACACGCCGGAGATCATCGCGGAATTTGCCCAGGACGCGGTGGGCGACCTCTTCATCTGGCTCATGGAGGAGCCGGTCGAGCCCACGCCGACCCCCGCGCCGGAGCAGGGACTTCAGGTGTCGCCTGAGGACTACTATGCGGGGCGCTGGAGCTGCGTGCCGCCCACCTTACACTTGAGCGGCATCGAGGAGGACGACGCGGACAGCGACTACGCCGTCATCATCCTGGACGAGCGCATCGCGCTGCTCTCGGGCAGCGATTACATCCCCCTGGACGAGGGGACGTACAGCGTGCGCTTCGCCATCATGGACGGCATGGGCGACCTGACCAGCCGTTCGGAGCGCTACGAGCTGATGCTGGACTTCACCCCGCCGGAGCTGGGCATCGAAGTCAGCCAGGAGCTTGACCGCACGATGACGCTGCACCTCTCCGACGCCCTCAGCGGCGCGGCTTCGCTGTCGCTGGACGGCGGCGCGAGCTGGATCGCGCTGGACGGCATGGAGAGCTACCCCTACACCGCTTCCGGGAAGCAGGTCTTCGCCCCGGGAACGATCCAGCTGATGGACAACGCGGGCAACCTTTCCGAAAATGTCGAGGAGATCGTGCTGGACAAGCTGCCCCGGATGTCCGGCGGCGGCAGTGGCGACAGCGCGCCGAAGAAGCAGCACGCCAGCGGCGACGGCGACACGGCGCTCTACAACGCCTATCCGCTGGAGCTTCCCGAGGAGAGCGTGCAGACGCTGACCCTCGGCGGCGAGGCGGTGGAGCTGTCCATGGAGCTGGTGGGCGAGACCACGCCCGTTACCCCCGGCAGCTTCCGTGCGCAGATGCTCCGCTGGACGCGCAGCGATGGCGCGGAGGACGTGGACGCGGGCGAGCCGGACACGCTGCTCTTGACGGCGGAGCCGCTCTCCGAGGATGAAGCCGACTGCGCCCGGGTGTGGAGGATCAACGGCGCGGTGCTGCGCAAGCTGTACAACAGCGACGTGCGCTACCTGCTGCTGGACGTGGACGGCGCGATGCTCTCGCTGCCGACCCAGGGCTTCGTGGCGGGCACGCGCTACGCCGAATTGAAGATGCAGGGCGCGTCCACCGCCGAGTTCGCCTACGAGATTCGCATGCGCAGCGCCGAGGATGCGCAGGCCCTGCCCTTCAACCGCGCCCCGGGCTGCGCGGCGGAGATCTGGGTGGAGGTTGCCGGCGAGCGCTTTGAGCTGATCGACCGCCTGTCCACGCCGGAGATGTACCCCTGCGACGTGTACTGCGCCCCCGACGACCTGCCCGACTACCCCTACGGCGCCTACCCCGCATTCGCGGACGACACGGAAACGGAGGTTTGATCCATGATAACGGTAAAACGGATGATTTCTGCAGCGGCAATCCTTGCGATGTTCACCGGCGCGGCGGCCTCGGCGGAACTTGCGCTGGACGGCAGCGTGGTGTCCGGCGGCGCGGATTCGGTGCGCGCACCCTTCGGCGGCATCGTCGAGGACGTGAAGCTGCGCGCGGGCGACCTGGTGAGCGTGGGCGACCCGGTGGCCTCCATCGTGACCTCCAAGGTCTACGCGCCCCAGGACGGCATCGTCGGCAGCGTGTGCGCCCAGGCGGGCGACAGCGCCGAGGGCATCATGAAGCGCTACGGCGCGGTGCTCTACATCGAGCCCACGAACCGCTACATCGTGCAGGCCAGCACCGAGAAGGCCTACAATTCCAGCGACACCCGCTACGTGCACATCGGCGAGAAGCTGTACCTGAGCTGCACCCAGGACGGCAGCCACCGGGGCACCGCCCGGGTCACAAAGATCGAGCCCGCCGACGAAGCCGGGATCACCAAGTACACCCTGGAGGTCACCGGCGGCGACTTCTACATCGGCGAGACCGTGGGCGCGTTCCGAAGCGCGGACTATGCCTCCACCTCCCGCCTGGGCCGGGGCACGGTTGCCCAGGCCGAGGCCATCGCGGTGGAGGGCGCAGGCAGCATCCTCAAGCTCCACGTGGCCCCCGGCGACAGCGTGGAGCGCGGCCAGCTGCTGTTCGAGACGGTGGAGGGCACGCTGGACGGCCTCTACGCCGGGGAGAGCACCATCCCCTCCGACCTCAGCGGCATCGTGGCCAGCGTGGACGTGCAGAACGGCGCGTCGGTCACCAAGGACGCGAACCTCATCACCGTCTACCCCTTCGACCAATTGCAGGTGGAGGCCCAGGTGAACGTGCTGGATCTGGGCGCGATCCACGAGGGCGACGCGGTGGAGATCGAGTTCGACCTCGACCCGGACAGCCTGCGGCGCTACGAGGGCGTGGTGGAGAGCATCTCCTACCTCAGCAGCGGCGAGGGCAACCAGAAATATTACAGCGCCTACATCTCCTTCGCGGCGGACGAGCACGTGCGCCTGGGCATGCCCGCCATCGTCTATCTCAAGGACGGCGCGGAGGATGAAGCCGAAACGGTGACCGAATAAATTCTATGTATTATAAGGAGAACAGACTCATGCATAAGCTGCTTTCGATTCTCATGGTTCTCGCGCTGGTTCTCGCGCCCCTGACGGCCCTTGCCGCCCAGGGCGACGCGAACCTCGGCCGCAACTTCTACGAGACCTACCGCGACAGCATCAGCGGCGTCTTCACCGTGAGCAACACCCTGTACGTCTACGGCTACAAGGGCATGTACACATGGCACGTGGGCGACGCGGAGCTTGCACCCCTGATGCTCCCGGAGCAGGAGAACAGCGGGGACACCTATTCCAGCATCCAGAGCATCTTTGCCGACGGCGAGAACATCTACGCCCTGACCGCCACCTTCCTGAGCGACGAGACCCGCTACTCCCTGGAGCGCGTCGAGCTGATTCCGCTGGAGATCGACGGAGATGCGGTCAGCTACGGCGAAGGCACGGAGCTGAACCGCGACGATCTGGTGGTGAACTACGGCGACGACAACGAATACATGATTCAGATCAACAGCGTGTGCTGTGCGGACGGCCGCGCCTACCTGTGCGTGTACAACGACATGGGCGAGTCCGCCGTCTACATGCTGGACCTCTCCGACGGCAGCGGCATGTTCATCGAAGACCTGGTGAATCCCCTCGCCTGCACGCCCTACGAGGACGGCCGCGTGCTGATTGAGTGCTTCGACTGGAATTCCCGTCAGTGCAATCTGCTGGACTACGACCCCGAGTCCGAGAGCCTGTCCCCCGCCTGCACGCCCATTGAGCGCGAGAGCACCCTCCAGGGCATCGTATACAGCCCGGAGACGGGTCGCCTGTTCTTTCAGGAGGACGGCTACGTGAAGGCCGCCACGGACTTCGACTTTGAGAACGCCGTCTCCGTGGCCGAGTACCCCCAGTTCTACTACAACGATCAGGCCGCTCACCTGCTGCCCGGCGACTACTACGTCTGCTTCGACTACGAGAGCATCAGCGTCCGCGCCACCGACCCCGAATCCCTGCCCGAGACCCGCATCGTGGTCAGCGGCATGTCCGACTACGTGACCGACGCGTACTACGACTTCACCAACACCCACGGCGACGTGGCCGTGGTACTCTCCCAGGACTATCAGGAGAGCAGTGCCATCATCGAGGGCATGATGAACCGCGATTCCACCAGCGACATCCTGCTGCTCAGCGTCAGCTCCAAGGCCTTCGAGTCGCTCTACCAGCGCGGCTACCTGGCCGAGATCGACGACGCGGAGCTCCGCACCGCCATCGAGGGCATGTACCCCGGACTTCAGGAGGTGCTGCTACGCGACGGCGAGGTCGTGGCGGTTCCGGTGCGCCTCTACGGCTGGATTCCCGGCATCAGCGTCGCGGGCTTTGAGAAGATCGGCGTCTCCCGCGAGGAGATTCCCACCAACTGGCTGGACTTCCTCGACTTCCTGGAGACCCTTTCGGACAAGCTGCCCGAGGACGGCAGCGTGCGCATCTTTGACGAGTACATGACCCAGGAGTACGCCAAGAACGAGCTGTTCAGCGCCGTGTTCCAGAGCTACAAGAACGCCATGCCCGACGGCGAGATCCGCTACAACACGCCGGAGCTGCAGGCCGCCTTTGAGAAGCTGCTCAATCTGGACTACGAGGCCATGGGTCTTCCCGAGGACGACGATGAGGCCGAGATGATGGGCGGCAGCGTCGCCATCTACTCCGTGGGCGATCCTGAGCGCACTTACACCCTGTTCACCGGCAGCGTGGGCTGCACCCTGGGCAACTTCTACAACGATTTCGAGCCCTGGCCGCTGTCCTTCTCCGCGGACGACGTGGGCGTGCTGCCCATCGACCTGACCGTGGCGGTGATCAACCCCTTCTCCGAGCACCGCGAGCTCGCCCAGGAGTTCCTGCGCGCGATCTATGAAACCCTGGACGAGGACGTGCTGTACAACCTCAGCGACGCGCTGAACGAGCCCAGGCGCTACGATCTCTACGAGGAAAACCTGGCGGAGGTCAACAAGATGCTGGAGGACGAGCGCGCCGCGCTGGAAAAGGCCGAGCCGGTGGACAAGCCCGCCCATCAGGAGACCATCGACCAGCTGGAGAAGTCCCTGGAGGACATGGAGGCGAACTACTGGATGATCTCCCCCGCGTCGCTGGAGTGGTACCGCAGCCACGCGCAGAACCTCCACGTGATGCGCTACGACTACACCGACGAGGCCGACGGTCTCTACGATCAGGCCGAGCAGCTGATTCAGGGCCGCCTCAGCCCCGCCGACTTCCTCTCCGCCATGGATCAGAAGATCCGCATGATGGCGCTGGAGGGGAACTGACGCAGCACCCAGATTTCAATCGTGGCGGGGGATGCTTCCCCCGTCCACAATAAACTTACAGGAGGCGCGCCTTGTTTCGCCGAAAGAAATCCCTGTGGCTGTTTCTGCTTCCGCCGCTGATCGGGCTGCTGATCTTCTACATCGTGCCGTTCTTCGGCGGCGTCTATTACAGCCTGACCGACGGAAGCTACAGAAACGCCTTCGTGGGCCTGCAAAACTACATCAACATCTGGCAGAACCCCATGTTCCTGCTGGGCCTGAAGAACACGCTGCTGCTGTCGCTGATCTGCGCCCCGGCGGTGTGGATACTGTCGTTTCTCATCGCCATGCTGCTCAACCGGCTGCGCCCGGGCGGAAGTCTTTTGCGCAACAGCATCCTGCTGCCCTACCTGATGCCCGCGTCGGCCATGCTGCTGGTGTGGCTGCTGTTCTTCGACTACGGCGGCACGCTGAACCGCATCCTGCACCTGCTGGGTATGGAGCGGGTGAACTGGCTGGACGGCGCTGCGCTGCGCGTGCCGGTGATTCTGCTGTTCATCTGGAAGAACCTGGGCTTTGCGGTGATCCTGTTCCTCTCCGCGCTGCAGACCGTGCCGGAGCCGCTGTACGAGTACGCCCGGCTGGAGGGCGCGGGCTTCTTCCGCCAGGCCTTCTCCATCACGCTGCCGCTGATCCTGCCCACCGCCTTTCTGGTCATCATCATCGAGTGGATCAGCGCCTTCAAGATCTTCCGCGAGGTGTACTTCATCGGCGGAGCCTACCCCGCCGACGCGGTCTACACCCTGCAAAACTACATGAACAATATGTACAACAAGCTCAACTACCAGAACGTGACCACCGCAGCCTACAGCTTCGCTCTGATCGTGTTCGTGCTGTTCGGCGTGCTGTTCTTCCTGCAGAACCGCATGCAGCGGAACCTGAAGTGAGGTGCGGCGCATGAAGAAAACCAACCGTCGCTGCCGCCACCTGCTCACCCGCTTCCTGCTGGTGGTTCTGGCACTGGTGATCCTGCTGCCGGTGATCGTCACCGTGCTCTACTCCTTCTTCTCTCCCGAGGAGATCCGCGCCTTCATGGACACCCGCGGCTCCTTCAGCGATACGGCCTGGATGGACGCGCGGCTCAGCCCCCGCATGTTCTCGCTGAGCCAGTACTGGAAGATTCTGATCGTGGACACATCCGTGCTGCGGATGTTTGCGATGTCGGTGTTCTACACGGTGATGATCCTGCTGGGCCAGGCGGTGTTCGTGCCGATGCTGGCCTACGCCCTGAGCCGCTTCCGCTTCCGGGGCCGCAATATCATCTTCATGGCGATCCTGCTGCTGATGCTGCTGCCCTATCAGGTCACGATGGTGCCCAACGTGCTGACGCTGCGGCGCATGGGCCTGATGAACACGGTCTGGGCGGTGATCCTGCCGATGTGGTTTGCGCCGTTCTACGTGTTTTTGCTGCGCCAGTTCATGGCCAGCCTGCCGGGCGAGCTCTTCGAGGCCGCCCAGGTGGACGGTGCCGGAACGATCCGCTGCTACTTCCACATCG
>CAMBWJ010000074.1 GCA_945871545.1 uncultured Clostridia bacterium
CGCATCGGCTGCTGCGTCGCTGAGCGAGGCCAACGCCACCGACGGCATGAGAAGCGAGGCGGAGGTGCGCAGGCTCTATGCGGAGCTTCGCTGAGGCTACAAGGGAAATATGAAAAATCGCGGACAGCCCGACCAACGCGCCGGGTTGTCCGCGCCTGTCTCTGCGGAGCTGTGCATTCAGAACAGCTTCGAGGGTCGCGGCGCGTGGCGCAGCGAGACCAGCGCCAGCAGCAGCAGCGCCAGCGCGCAGAACAGGTAGACTGCATTGCCGCTGAACAGGTACAAAAGCAGCATCGTCGCTGCCAGAACCAGGTTTCGCGGGGCGTTCCTGCGGTTCACCAGCAGATGCACGACTCGACGAAGCTGGAGCTTCGCGCGCACGGCCTTCTCCCGGGGCGCGACCAGGCCCTCGGGGTGCTCGCAGATCAGCTGCTCCAGCACGGATGCGTCCACCAGCGCGACCTTTGGTGTGCGCAGGCTTGCCGCCAACGTCCGGCAGGGGTCATCGGCCCTGCAGGTGGCGCAGATTGCCAGCTGTGCTTCACCCCGGTGGGCGCGCCAGAGCTCAAACACCCGCGCACCGGACAGCGTCAGGCTGGGGTGCTGCTGCACCAGCGCAAGCTCCGGAACCGCGCCGTAGCTCTTGCTGAGCAGTGCGCTCACCGCAGATCGGGCCTCGTCCTCCGGCAGGCAGGCCAGTCGCATCACCGCGCCGCTTGCGCCGCGCCGCACCGCGCGTTTGCGCATCCAGCGGCAGTTTTTCAAAAGCGCAAGCAGTTTCTTGCTCAGCCTGAGCAGCACGAAGCAGCACAGCAGCGCCAGCATAAGCGCGACGATGCGGCTCTGAAACGCGCCCCGGAAGTAGAGGTAGAACGCCGCTGCCAGGGCCACTTGTAGTACGAACAGATCGATTTTTTTGCCCATACCGGTTCTCCTTGCAGGTTTTTTGCATAGGATTGCCGAAATAAAATTAGAATATACCTTTGTAAATCTTCAGTTCATCAAAGGCAGTTATTATGCTGATTGGGCAAGCCGAAGGCTTGGCCGGGTCGGCGGGCCCCGAAGGGCAGCACGCCGACAATCATACGACAGGGGGTGGTTGCCATGAGAATTGGAATCATGGGCGGAACGCTGGATCCGGTGCACAACGGGCACATCGAGGTCGCATTGGCGGCAAAGCGGCTGCTGAAGCTGGATCGGGTGATGCTGCTTCCGGCGGGCGATCCGCCGCACAAGGCGCACCCCACGCTGAAGCGCGACCGGCTGAACATGGCGCGCATTGCCGCCGAGGGCGCGGAGGGCCTGTTCGTGAGCGAAATTGAGATCGCACGCGAGGGAACCACGTTCACGGTGGACACCCTGCGGGAGCTGACGCAGCGCGAACCGGACACCAAGTGGTACTACCTGATCGGCGCGGACACGCTGGATGTGCTGGACAGCTGGCGACACTTTGAAAAGGTTGCCGGGATGTGCACCTTCGTGGTAATCGGACGCGCGGACGAGCCTGCGGACATGAACCGCGTGCATGCGCTTGAGCAGCAGTACGGCGCGCGCTTCGTGGTTCTGCCCTTCAACGGGCCGGACATCTCATCCACGCAGATCCGGCAGCGGGTTGCGGCTGGAGAGGACATCTCCGTGCTGGTGCCGCAAGGCGTTGCGGACTACATCCGTGCGCACCTTTTATACCTGGCGAACCGATCCCGGGAGGAGATCTGCGCGGCGCTGAAGGCCACGCTGAAGCCCGGGCGCTACACGCACACGCTGGGCGTTGCGGAGACAGCGCTGCGGCTGGCTCCGCGCTACGGCGTGGACCCGGCGCGGGCGGAGCTTGCTGGCCTATTGCACGACAGCGCCAAGTACATGCCCATCGACGAGATGCGCAAGCTGGTACAAGGCGTGGTGCCGGATGCGGACGATGAGGAGCTTGCGACCGTCAGCGTGCTCCACGCCCCTGCGGGCGCGGTCTGGGCCGCGCGGGAGTTCGGCGTGCAGGATCGGGGGATTCTTTCCGCCATCCGCAAGCACACCCTGGGGGACGCGCATATGAGTGCCCTGGACGCGCTGATCTACACCGCCGACTTCATCGAACCCAACCGAACGCCGTTCCCGGGACTGGAGGAAGCGCGCGCGCTTGCTGAAACGGACATCTTCGCGGCGACGCGCAAATGCGCGGAGCTGACGAACCGCCACCTCGCAGAGCAGGGTCGGCAGGCCCATCCCAGGACGCTGAGAATGCTGGCAGAACTGTGACTGCAAATTGAAACGATCGATTGAAACTGGAACTTCATCGACAAAGCCGAGGAGGAATATATTATGACGAATTCCAAGGAACTGGCCCTGCGGGCTGCGAAAATTCTGGACGAGAAGGGCGCGAACGACATCGAAATTCTGGAGGTCTCCCATCTCACGTCCATCACCGATTACTTTGTCATCGCCAACGGCCGCAACATTCAGTCCGTGCGCTCCCTGGCGGAGGATCTGGAGGACAAGCTCACCGAGGAGGGCGTCGAGCCCCGCCGCAAGGAGGGCGAGCGCGAATCCAAGTGGATCGTGCTGGACTATGCGCACGTCATCGTACATATCTTCCATCCGGAGGAGCGCAAGTATTACAACATCGAGCGCCTGTGGCAGGACGGCACCAATCAGGTGCAGTACATCCCGCTGGAGGGCGCGGACGAGAAGAACTGATCGAATACAAAGGGGTATACTGTCATGGGTAAGACTACGGGAAAAGTGGAGCACAAAATCTTCAATCCGGCCATCGAATGCATCAGCCGCGACGAGCTGATGGCGATGCAGGGTCAGCGCCTGCGCGAGGTTGTCCGCCATGAATATGACAACGTAAAGCTCTACCGCGAACGCATGGACGCAAAGGGCGTGAAGCCCGAGGACGTCCGCACGGTGGAGGATCTGAAGTACCTGCCCTTTACGGAGAAGAGCGATCTGCGCGACGAATTCCCCTACGGACTGCTTGCGGTGCCGAGGGAGGAGATCGTGCGCATCCACGGCTCCTCCGGCACCACCGGCAAGCCCATCGTGTCCGGCTACACTCGGGGCGATGTGGACGTCTGGTCGGAGATGATGGCGCGCACGCTGACAGCGGCGGGCTGCGGAAAAGAGGACATCGTGCAGGTGGCCTACGGCTTCGGCCTGTTCACCGGCGGCTTCGGCGCGTACCAGGGCGCGGACAAGATCGGCGCGATGGTGCTGCCCATGTCCAGCGGCAATACCCAGCGCCAGATCATGATGATGCGGGACATGGAATCCACCATCCTGTGCTGTACCCCCAGCTACGCGGTGTACCTGGGCGAGACCATCCGTGAGATGGGCCTGGATCCCGCGAAGGATCTGAAGCTCAAGGCCGGCTGCTTCGGTGCGGAGCCCTGGTCGGAGGCCATGCGGCGGCGCATCGAGGAGCTATTGTGCATTGACGCATGCGACATCTACGGCCTGACCGAGATCTGCGGCCCGGGCGTGTCCTACGAGTGCCTGGCCAAGGAGGGCATGCACATCAACGAAGATCACGTCATCGCCGAGATCATCAATCCCGCCACCGGAGAGCCGCTGCCCTACGGTGAGGAAGGCGAATTGGTGTTCACTACCATCACCAAGCGCGGCATGCCCATGCTCCGCTACCGCACCCACGACCTGTGCACCCTCACCGATAAGAAATGCGACTGCGGCAGAACCCTTGCGCGCATGGGCAGGATCACCGGCCGCACCGACGACATGCTCATCATCCGCGGCGTGAACGTGTTCCCCAGCCAGATCGAATCCGTGCTGGTGGGCATCCACGAGGTCGCGCCCCACTACATGCTCTACGCCGACCGCGTCAACTCCGCCGACACGCTGGAGATTCAGGTGGAGATGACCGAGGAGATGTTCTCGGACACCGTATCCGACATCGAGGCCGTGCGCAAAAAGATCGTCGAGAGCGTCAAGTCCGTCGTCGGCATCGCCACGAAGGTCACGCTGGTCGCCCCCAAGTCCATTCCCAGGTTCGAGGGCAAGGCCAAGCACGTCGTCGACCGCAGAAAGCTGTGAGAAAGGAAGTCAGAAGCGATGTTTATCAAACAGATTTCGGTATTTCTGGAGAATAAACCCGGCGCAATGCGCGAACTCACGGCGGTGCTCGGCTCCGGCGGCATCGACATTCGCGAAATCTCCATCGCGGACACCCAGGCCTTCGGCATCGTGCGCATCATCCTGCGCTCTGAGGTCATCGACCAGGCCATGGCGCTGCTGCGCGGCGCGGGCTACACCGCGCGCATCAACCACGTCATCTGCGCGGAGATCGTGGATAAGCCCAACGGGCTGTGCGAGCTGCTGACCGTCATCGAAAAGGAAAACCTGTCGGTGGAGTACATCTACTCCTTCCGCCGCACCCCCGCGCGCGGCGCGACGATGATTCTGCGCCTGTCCGAGCAGGATCGCGCCTGCAAGGTGCTGAAGGAGTACGGCGTGCGCGTGCTGACGCAGGAGGAAGCCGACGCGCTCTGATGCAACGGTGCGGTATCGTAACCGTAGGGCGGGGTGCCTTCACCCCGCCGCACAGGAATCCTTGAGGCATCCCCATATCTGTCAGATAAATGAAAATGCCGGCTGCATGCAAGCTGCGCGCGGTTTTGCGACAGAATACATCGCACCGGCATTCAAGCTGCAATACAGGAAAGCGAGAGAAACATGGAAAAGACCAGAAAACAGATGGATCCGGCGTTCTGCTGGAACCTGAGCGATATTTTTGAGGACATTCCCGCATGGGAGCGGGCGCTGAAGGAGGCCGGGGAGCTGGTCGCGGCGCTGCCGGAGGTCATGGGCACGCTGGGCGCGTCCGCTGAGGCGCTGAAGCAGGGTCTGGATCGCATCTTTGCCGCCGCAGAGAAGCTGGAGCTGGTGTACGTCTACACCATGCTCTACTCCTCCGAGGACAACGGCGACGCGCAGGCGCAGGAGATGGAGGCGCGCGCAACCCGGCTGTTCGTGGATTTCTCCACCATCACCGCCTCCCTCAGCCCGGAGATCCTCTCCATCGATCCGCAGAAGCTGGATCAGTGGATGGCCCTGCCGGAGATGCAGACCTACCGCCACATGATCGAGGACATCTGCCGCGCCCGGGAGCACACCCTCAGCGAAAACGAGGAGCGCCTGCTGGCCATGCTGGGCGACGCGGCCCAGACCCCGAAGAAGACCTTCGATCTCTTCGAGAGCGTGGACATGCAGTTCCCGAATCTGGACAGCGGCGAACCCCTGACCCACGCGCTGTTCGGCAAGTACCGGGAATCCCGGGATCCCGAGGTGCGCAAAGAGGCCTTCGAGAAGTACTTCGGCGAATACAAGAAGTACGTCAACACCCTCGCTTCGCTCTACTCCGGCAACGTCAAGCTGGACAGTTACTACGCAAAGGCGCGCAGGCATCCCAGCGCACTGGAGGCCGAGCTGTACGGCAACGACGTGCCCAAGGCGCTCTATGAGAACCTGATCGACTGCGTGCACGAGGCGATTCCCGCCCTGACCCGGTATCTGGAGATTCGCAAGAAAAAGCTGGGCCTGGATACGCTGCGGCTGTACGACCTGTACGTGCCGCTGGTAGACGAGGTGGACAGCGCCATGCCCTATGAGACCGCCAAGGAGCTGGTGCTCAAGGCCACCGAGCCGCTGGGCGAGACGTACCAGAAGCTGCTTAAGCGCGCCTTCAGTGAGCGCTGGATCGACGTGTACGAGAACAAGGGCAAGACCACCGGCGCGTACTCCTGCGGCGTGTACGGCGTGCACCCCTACGTGCTGCTGAACTACACCGGCAAGTACGACGACGCCTTCACCCTGGCCCACGAGCTGGGCCACTCCATGCACTCCTGGTTCTCCTCCCAGGCCCAGGACTACGTGAACAACGAGTACACCATCTTCGTGGCGGAGGTCGCCTCCACCGTCAACGAGGTGCTGCTGACCCGCTATCTGCTCTCCGTGGAGACGGATTCGAAGAAGCGCGCCTTCGTGCTGAATCACCTGCTGGAGGGCTTCCGCACCACGGTGTTCCGGCAGACGCTGTTCGCCGAGTTTGAGAAGCGTGCCCACGAAATGTATGAATCCGGCGCGCCGCTGACGGCACAGGCGCTCAACGGCATCTATCACGAGCTGAACGAAACCTACTATCCCATTGCGGAGGGTACGGATGTGACCGATGTGGAATGGGCGCGTATCCCGCACTTTTATCGGGCATTCTATGTCTACCAGTATGCCACGGGCTTCTGCAGCGCGGTGGCCATTGCGGATCGCATCCTGAACCACGGCGGTGCGGAGGACTATCTCAAATTCCTCTCCACCGGCGGCAGCATGTATCCCATCGACGAATTGAAGATTGCCGGTGTGGATCTGACCAGCCCCGAACCCATCCGCAGCGCGCTGAAGGTGTTTGCGGACACCATCGGGGAATTCGCGCAGCTGATGGAACAATAATTCGTTTCAAACGGGAGCGATTCTGATGAATTATGCACTTACCGAGCTTGTGTTGCTGTTCTTTGTTTACGGCTTTCTGGGCTGGTGCACGGAGGTCGCCTTCGCCGCGTTCAAGAGCGGGCGCTTCGTCAACCGCGGCTTCCTGAACGGCCCCATCTGCCCGATCTACGGCTTCGGCCTGATCGGCGTGGTGCTGCTGCTTGCGCCGCTGAAGGGGAATCTATGGCTGCTGTTCGTCGGCTCCTGCGTGATCACCACGCTGATTGAGCTGGTCACCGGCTTCCTGCTGGAGAAGCTCTTCCACGCGAAGTGGTGGGATTACAGCGGCATGCCGCTGAACATCGGCGGCTACGTCTGCCTGCTGTTCTCGCTGATCTGGGGCGTGGCCTGCATGGCCATCGTGCTCTGGGTGCACCCGCCCATCTACGGCCTGGTGCACAGGCTTCCGAAGCTGCTGACCCGCATTCTGGACGGCGTGTTCCTGGCGATGCTGGCCGTCGATCTGGCGGCCACGGTGGCGACCATCCGCAAGCTGTCCCGCCGACTGGCGCGGATCACGCTGCTGGCGGACGAGATTCACACGCTGTCGGATGAACTGGGCGGAAACATCGCCGAAAAGGCACTGGCTGCGAAGCAGAAGATCGAGACCGAGCAGGCGAAGCTGGAGCAGGGCGTGGAGCGCTTCGAGGAGAGGAAGGAGCAGAGCCGTGTGCAGCGCGAACAGCGCCTTGCGGAGCTGCGCGCCAAGGTGGACGCGGCGCTGTCCGAGCGCGGCTTTGGCCACCGCCGCCTGCTGGAGGCCTTCCCGAACCTGAAGAGCCACCGCAACGCCGAGTCCCTGCGCAGGCTGCGCGAGGCGATCGACCGGATCAAGCACCGGGAGACGCCGGATACATAATTCCCAAAGTGACATGGGCTGTCTCAAAGCGACAAAAAGTAGGGCGGGGTGCCTTCACCCCGCCGCATAGCTGGATAGGGCTGTTTCAAAACAGGGAGAATGTTTTAAGACAGCCCCTTCTGCGTCTATGGACGTCAGATTTTCTCGACCTTGATGAGGTTCGTGTTGCCGGAGACGCCGTTGGCGATGCCGCCGGTGATGATGATCTTGTCGCCGGACTTGAGCTTGAGGTGCTGCTTGGCGAGCTGCTTGGCGGTGTAGAACAGCACGTCCGTGGAGTCGAAGGTGTCGCACAT
>CAMBWJ010000075.1 GCA_945871545.1 uncultured Clostridia bacterium
CCCGCAACATGATGCCGCCCGGGCCGGTTCTGGCGAATGATGTCGTCCGCTACAGCTTCACCGGCAAGGCATCCCATGCAGCGGCGGCACCGGAGGCGGGAAGGAGCGCGCTTGACGCGCTTGAGCTGATGAACATCGGGGTTCAGTTTCTCCGAGAGCATATGCCGTCGACGGCCAGAATCCACTATGCCATTACGGATGCCGGCGGAAACTCGCCCAATATCGTTCAGCCCCACGCGTCCGCGCTGTATCAGATCAGGGCGCCCTTTGCCCCTGAGCTTGCACAGTTGGTTGAGCGGGTCAACAACATCGCAAGAGGCGCAGCCCTGATGACCGACACGCAGGTGGACATCCGGTTCCTGAAGGGAACCAGCAATACCGTGCTGATTCCCGCGCTGGACGAGGTCATGTACAACAACATGTGCGAGATCCCCAACCCTGTTGCGCATGCGCAGGATTTGGCGTTTGCGAACGAGATCGCCAAAACGCAGAATCCCGAGCTGCCCGAGCGCGCGTTTGACCTCAAGGTCAAGCCCTTCAGCAAAGCGGGCAACGTGCCCATCCCGGGCTCGTCGGATACCGGCGATGTGAGCTGGGTCTGCCCGGTTTCGCAGTGCGCCGCGAGCACCTGGCCGGCGGGAACAGCCGCCCACACCTGGCAGGCCGTCGCCTGCGGCAAGAGCGACTTTGCGCACAGGGGCATGCTGTATGCGGGCCAGGTCCTCGCTGCAACGGCGGTGGACGTCTGCGATCATCCCGAAATCATCGCCGAGGCCTGGAAGCAGCTGAAGGAGAAGACGGGCAACAATCCCTATCACTGCCCGATTCCGCCGGAAATCACGCCGGAGCTTCTCGAGTCTGAAACAACCTGAACGCCGCGTTTTTGCAGAATCTGACATGCTCCCTATAGAGCAGACACCCGGAATCACAGGGATTCCGGGACTGCGCTATGGGGAGCTTTTTTTGTGTTCAATGTGGGATAGAGCGTGCTATTTGAGTGTTTATACTAATTCTTGTTAAAATGGCCTAATCCGCGCACCATCTTTTCCGCTCTGACTTTGCCTTGTTCCGTTCAACGTACCTCCAGTACGCCTCACTTCACTCGGCTTCGTCAGAGCGAAAAATCTGATGCACTCTATTAGGCATTTTAACTGCGAATTAGTATTAGTGCAGCATGCTCCTTTTCCGGTGAGGCATATGCAAATTCTCAACCTCAAATTGGAAAAACTGCTTGCACAAGCTAGTACAAACGTGCTAATAAACTGTCTAGTACAAATGTACTATCAACCATGAGGAGGAGAATCAAGCCTATATCTAAACTGATGAGCAGACGAGCATTTCTCAAAGCTGCAGCAGTCGGCACGGCGAGCGTGGCAGGCGCGGGCCTGCTTGCACCGCTTGGCGTCGTTGCAGAGGAAGCACCGGCAGTCCAAACGTCCACAGACGAGAGTGGCATCCGTTGGGATTACGAGGCGGATGTTGTCGTGCTCGGCGCCGGCGGATCGGGACTTCCCGCTGCGCTGAGGGCCCAGGACGAAGGTCTTTCCGTGCTGATTGTCGAGGGCAACTACGACGTCGGCGGCCGCGCGGCGCTCTCCGGCGGCAACCTGCATTCCGGCTGCGGAACGGAGATCCAGAAGAAATATGGTATTGAAGACAGTGCGGATCAGTACTACATTGACCACACGACGCCGCTGACACTGGAATCCCGCTACAACGACCGTGAGTATGTGAGAGCTGTTGCAGACTACATGGCTGAAGCCTACGAGTATATTCTGGCCAAGGGCGTGATCATCAAGGATGTCGAACCGATGCATCAGACGGATTATACCGAGGGCGGCAGCTCTCCGGAAACGGTGGGCCGCTGGACGTACTGCGATCAGGATGCAGAGGACTGGGTCTCCTATGCGGACGGAATCGCACCCTCGCAGGGCGGCATCTATCGGGAGGGCATTGCGCTCACAAGGCCTCTGGAGCGTACCTTCCGCAAAAACGGCGGTCAGATTCTGCTGAACTACCATATGGACAAAATCTTCCGTGAGGGCAACCTGTCCGGCCGCGTGCTGGGCATCGAGGCTCATTATACGCCAACGATTCTTCCGGGCGAAACGGAGCCGATGAAGAGCCTGTGGAGCGAGGGCAATATCGACTCCACGGAACAGACCATTCCGTTCAGCGCATCAGCTACATTCACTTCAGAAATGTCCGCAGCAAGATCCCGTGCTATGACGAGGTCTTCCTTGACGAGGGCGATATCGACATGCTGGCGGCGCTTCGGCAGCTTCAGCGGCTTGAATTCGATGGCGTGCTGATTCCCGATCACACGCCGCTGATTGACGGCAAGGCGCCCTGGGGAACCGGCATGGCCTTTGCGCTGGGCTATATGCGCGCGGCCTTCCAGATGCTGGGCATCGACTGAGCTGCGAAGTGGAGGAGATCATCATGGTCAATGCGTTTGAGAAGGCATTCAGCCTTGAGGGGGAGCTGGCGCTGATCACCGGCGGCGGAACCGGCCTGGGCTTTGCGATGGCCAAGTGCTTTGTGCAGGCAGGCGCGCGTGTCGTCATCGCGGGCAGACGTGAGGATGTTCTGGCGGAAGCTGTCCGGGAGCTCGGCCCGAAAGCGGCATACCGGGTATTTGATGTCACGGATACGGCGCATGCGGTTTCCTTTGTCGAGGAGCTGAGCCGCGAGATGGGGCCGGTGACGATTCTGGTCAACAACGCCGGACGTCATTGCAAAAAGCCCATGCTGGATGTGACGCAGGAGGACCTGCAGGCGGTGCTGGATGTTCACCCGCTGGGCGCTTTTGCGCTGACGAAGGCGGTTGTTCCGGCCATGCTTGAGCGCGGGAAGGGCAGCATTCTCTTGATCTCGTCCATGTCCGCCTATCTGGGCATGACGCAGGTCAGCGCATACAGCGCTGCGAAGTCCGCCGTGCTGGGCCTTGTGAAGACGCTGTCCGGCGATCTGGCGGACAAGGGCATCCGCGTCAACGCGATTGCGCCCGGCTTCATCGACACGCCCATGTTCCGCAAGGCGGTGGAGACGGACATTCCGCGTCAGCAGAAGATCATCGGCCACACGCCGATGGGCTGCTACGGCGATCCGATGGATATCGGCTGGGCAGCCGTCTATCTGGCTTCTCCCGCCGCCCGATTTGTGACGGGCATCTGCCTGCCGGTAGACGGAGGCTGCAGCATCGGCTTCTGATGCGGCTTGCGAAGAAAGCCATCAGAGGGCTCTGTTCAGCGTCATGCGGGACTATCAGCGCCTGGTCCAAAGGCCGGGCGGGAAGCGGGCGCAATATGATGCTGTACATGGTGAAACCAAAGAGACAGATGACAAGGAGGGCATACCATGGCTGCCTGGAACAACGATCATGAAATGTTTGAACTGATGAAGGAGAAGCTGTACACGCCTGTTGTCGGCGATATCCTCGACCAAATGGGGTACAAGCACCAGTTTCTGCCCGCGCCGATTCGCCCGCTGGCAGCGCAGGTGCCGGTGGACTCGTACAGGCCGGAAGGCGAACAGAAGGACAACCGCCTGAAGGTTGCCGGCTATGCCTGCACGGTTCTTGAAAACGATATCTATGCGTATCCGGAAGAGAAGCCGTTTGGATACATGACCGAAGCGCTGGATGATCTGAAGCCTGACGAGATTTACATCGCAACGGGTGCGCACAACAGTGCCCTGTGGGGTGAGCTGCTGACGGCCTGCGCGAAGGCCCGCGGTGCGGTTGGTGCTGTGCTCGATGGCTATACGCGCGATACGCCCAAGGTGATTGAGCAGAACTTCCCTGTTTTCTGTACTGGCACCTGGGCGCAGGACTCGTCCGTGAGGACCTATGTCTTCAAGTGGCGCTGTCCCATCGAAATCGGGCAGGTCACGATTCACAACGGCGACATTGTTTTCGGAAACATCGATGGCGTATTGATTATACCGAAGGCGGTCGCCTGCGAGGTCATTGAGAAGGCATTGATCAAGGCCAGCACGGAGAAGACCATGCGCAAGGCGATTGAGGAGGGCATACTGGTCACCGAGGCGTTTGCCCGGTTCGGCGTTCTGTAATACATACAGATTGTGCTGGACAACGGTCGTTCCTGCCCTCTCAATCAGGACATGAAAAGCCTCCCGCCGCATATGCAGCAGGAGGCGTTCCTTTTGCGTTTTTTCTTCGCTCAGCGTTCCTTCTTGCCGTTGGAGTAGTCGCTGGAGAAGGTGTAGTCCTTGCCCGGGAGGATGGCGTTGACCACGATGCCGACGATGGCCGCCACGGCCAGGCCGGAGAACTTGAGGGTGATCGCGCCGGCCGTGAAGGAAATCGCGCCGGCGGCGGAGAAGGTGATGCCCAGACCCAGGGAGAGGATCAGGGAGACGACGATGACGTTGCGGCTCTGCGCGAGGTCAACGTGGTTTTCCACCAGGTTGCGCACGCCGATGGCGGAGATCATGCCGTAGAGGATCAGGGAGACGCCGCCGATGGTGCCCGCCGGCATCGCCGAGACGAGCGCGGAGAACTTCGGGCAGAAGGAGGCGATGATCGCGAAGATGGCCGCGATGCGGACCACGCGCGGGTCATACACCTTGGTCAGCGCCAGCACGCCGGTGTTCTCGCCATAGGTGGTGTTCGCCGGGGCGCCGAAGAGGGATGCCAGCGCGGTGGCCAGGCCGTCGCCCAGCAGGGTGCGGTGCAGGCCCGGATTCTCGATGAAGTTCTCGCCCACGGTGGAGGAGATGGCGCAGATGTCGCCGATGTGCTCGATCATGGTCGCAAACGCGATGGGCATGATCGCGATGATCGCGGTGACGAGCAGGTTGACGTCGCAGTTGCCGATGAGGGAGAAGACGGTGTTCTCAAACCTGACCGGCAGGCCGATCCATGCGGCATTGGCTACGCCGGAGAAATCCACCTGGCCCAGCAGCGCGGCGAAGACGTAGGAGACGAGCACACCCATCAGGATCGGGATGATCTTCAGCATGCCCTTGCCCCAGATGTTGAAGATGACGACGGTGATGATCGCCAGTAGCGCTACGGCCCAGTTGCCGGTGCAGTTGTTGATGGCGGAATTGGCCAGCGTCATGCCGATGCAGATGATGATCGGGCCGGTGACGACCGGCGGGAAGAAGCTCATGACCTTCTGGGTGCCAAAGCTCTTGACCAGAGCGGCCAGCACCAGGTACAGCAACGCGGAGCAGGCCACGCCCACGCAGGCGTAGGGCAGCAGCGCGGCCTCGCCGTTCGGTGCGATGGCGGCATAGCCGGCCAGGAAGGCGAACGAGCTGCCCAGGAACGCCGGAACCCTGCCCTTCACCAGGAAGTGGAACAGCAGGGTGCCCAGACCCGCAAACAGCAGGGTCGCGGATACGCTCAGGCCGGTCAGCGCAGGCACAAGCACGGTGGCGCCAAACATGGCGAACATGTGCTGCAGACCCAGGATGAGCATCTTCGGCACGCCGAGCTGGCGCGCGTCGCGGATACCTTGATTCTCCATAATCATGACTCCTTTAGTATGAATTTTAAGCCAAGCAAACTTGCATTTGCTTCGTCGATATTATACGGGAAACCGGCGCGGAATGCAAGAGCTGAATCATGCTTTCCCTTGTCTTTTGGATGGAAAAAGGGTACAATATATAAGGATAGACAACGGCATATCACGCGCAAAGGAGAAGAGGGTATGGGCTACATTGCGGGCATTGGTGCAGCAAACATGGACATCCGCGGCAGGGGCGAGGGCAGGCTGATCATGGGGGATTCCAACCCCGGCATGCTGTATACGACGCTGGGCGGCGTGTGCCGCAACATCTGCGAGAATCTGGCGCGCCTGGGCAGCGATGTGAAGCTGGTGACGGTCGTGGGCGACGACGAGAGCGGCCGCAGCATCCTGCGCGGCTGCGAGGCGGCGGGCATCGACATGCGCCATACGAGCGTGCTGGAGGGCGAGCGCTCCTCGAGCTACATGTCCATCCTCGACGAGAAGGGCGACAAGGTGCTGGCCATGAGCGATGTGCGCATCGCCAGGCGGATGGACGAGGCGTTTGTGGATCAGGCGTCCGTGGTGCTGAGCAACGCCGATATCGTGGTGTGCGACGGCAACCTCCCACGCAGCACGGTGTCCCATCTGACGGAGGTGTGCCTCGCGCCGCTGTATCTGGATCCCGCGTCCGCGGCGTGCGCGAAGGAGCTTGCGCCGCTGATCGGCTATTTTGACACGGTGAAGCCCAACCGCATGGAGCTTGCCGCGCTGACGGGCTGCCCGACGGACACGCTCAGCGGCATGCTGAAGGCGTGCGATCTCCTGCTGCGCAAGGGCGTTCGCCGGGTGTTCGTCTCCCTGGGCCGGGAAGGCATGCTCTACCGCGGGCGCGAGGGCACGGTGCACCGCATCGCGCGGCCGTTCCCGGACGTGGTGGACGTGACCAGCGCGGGCGAGGCGGCCATGGCGGGCATCGTCTGGGGCAGCCGGCAGGGCATGACGGCGGACGAGATCGTCTGCACGGCCATGGCGGCGGGCATGATCGCGACGTCCTCTCCGGAGACCATCAGCGCGGACATGAGCGTGGAAAAGATTGAGGAAATGATCAGCGATTACATCCTGTAACCGTTCTGTGCAAATAGCACTATAACTTCATATTCTGTTGATAATTCGTTGATTCTTTATAGAACGTGCGCTATAATGGGCGCAACGAGGAAGAAAAATTATTTGTGGAGAGGAAATGAGCATACAGATGAAGAAAGTATGGATGATTCTTTTCTTCCTGTGTGTGCTGTCGCTGGGCAATGCGGCGCTTGCGGAATCGTTCAGTATCAGAGATGCAAACGGACAGAAGCTGACCCCGGAATGGGACGCGGTCTATGTGCTGGGCAGTGGCGAGTATACGGTTTCGGGCGAGTCGAATACAGCCCAGATCGTGATCAGAGAACAATCGAATGTCAGACTGATTCTGGATTCTGTGAAAATTGATCTGTCCAAGACCTCTGATGTGTGGCAGAGCCCGATTTCAGTTTTTTGGGATGCAGAGCTGACGCTGGTGCTCGCGGATCATTCCAGCAACACCCTCAAGGCAAGCAACGGGCCAATCATGGACTGGTATCAGGAACGGGGAAGCGGCAACGCTGCCATTTCCAATGATGGCAAGGGCTTGAGTATTCAGTGCGAGTCGGCTTCAGGGAAGGGGCATCAGTGCACCGAGGCCTGCGGCGCACTCCTTGCGGTTGGCGGTTACAGCGCAGCAGGCATTGGCGGCAGCAGCGGTCAGGCAGGTCACGACATCACCATCAATGGCGGCAGAATCACGGCCAAGGGCTGTGCGACGCCGCAGCAGTATGGTTCTGTTGAATTCAGCGGCGCCGGCATTGGCAGCGGATATGGCGCTCAGGCATACAACATCGTCATCAACGGCGGCATTGTCGATGCGCAGGCGCAGATGGATGGCGCCGGCATCGGCGCAGCCGGAGAGTTTTCGGAATACCGCATTGGCGCAGCGGAGGATATCATCATTAACGGCGGTGTTGTGACGGCGCGCGGTGGTGCTTTCGCAGCGGGCATCGGCGGCGGCGGCTTCCGCGGCCCTGCGAGTCGGATTGCAATCAATGGCGGCACGGTGACGGCCATCGGCGGCGAAAAGGCGGCT
>CAMBWJ010000076.1 GCA_945871545.1 uncultured Clostridia bacterium
TTTTTTTCAATTTCCCTCAAAGAATCCGCATATTTTTAGCATTTTGTACTGTTTACCCCTTGCTCTTTCCGGCGTAACGCCACTTCCATTCAAAAAACATTTTCTGAATTTTGTCTGATATTACTTTTCCATACCGGTATTTCCGGTGTATTACCAGATATTATCATTTGTACGCATATCATAAATACAATACTTTGTATCAGGCTGGTAAATATGTAGTTTTCCGGCTGCATGTTCGCCTGCGTGTTGCAAAGCGAAAAAAATGAGGGGGACTCATCAAATGAAGAAGCTGCTTTGCATGCTGCTGGCCGCACTGATGGTTCTGACCATGGCTTCCTTCGCAATGGCCGAAGAAGCTGCCAGCTACAAGATCGCCATCCTGACCGGCACCACCTCCCAGGGCGAAGAAGAAGTGACCGCCGCCACCAAGCTGGTGGAAACCTACGGCGCGGACAAGGTTCTGCACGACACCTATCCGGACAACTTCTCCTCTGAGGTCGAGACCACCATTTCCAAGCTGATCAACTTCGCGAGCGATCCCGACGTCAAGGCCATCATCTTCGTTCAGGGCGTTCAGGGCGCAGTTTCCGCCTTCACCCAGATCAAGGATAGCCTGGGCCGCGACGACATCCTGCTGATCGCCGGCGTTCCCGCCGAGGATCCGGCCGACATCTCCGCTGCTGCGGACATCGTTCTGGCTGTTGACGAGATCGGCTGCGGCTATCAGGTTGCTGACAAGGCTGCTGAGTGGGGCTGCGACGTGATCGTGCACTACTCCTTCGCCCGTCACCTGTCCTATGAGACCATCGTTGCAAAGCGCGACGCGATGAAGATGACCGCTGAAGGCTACGGCATCGAGTTCGTCGAGCGTGACTGCCCCGACCCGACCGGCGACGCTGGCATGTCCGGCGCCCAGGCTGCGGTGCTCGAGGACGTTCCGAAGGTCATGCAGGAGTATGCCGGCAAGAAGGTTTGCTTCTACTGCACCAACTGCGGCATCCAGGTTGCCCTGCAGCAGGCCGTTCTGGCTGCTGGCGACGACGCATACTATGCGCTGCCCTGCTGCCCGTCCCCGTTCCACGGCTATCAGGAGGCCTTCGGCCTTGACGCCACCTACGGCGACATCGAGGGCGCCATCACCAACCTGGCCAACTACCTGAACGAGTCCGGCGCCGCTGGCCGCTTCTCCACCTGGGCGATCCCGGTCAACATGTCCATGATCAACGCTTCCTATGAGTATGCCTGCGCATACGCCGAGGGCAAGATCGAGAAGGTTGACGAGGCCTTCCTGACCGAGTGCTTCACCAAGGCCGCTGGCAGCGAAGCCATTCTGGGCAAGTACACCAACGCCACCGGCGAAGAGCTGGCCAACTACTACCTGATCCAGTTCACCCCCATCGACTTCAACGACTACGTCGGCTAAGTAAAACCGAACGATCGCCCGAATCCACCCGCTCTGCGTGTGCGCCTGGGTTCGGGCGATTCTTGATGTTTTTCCACAGGCCGGAATCAGACGGCAGTACACGCATTTTTCTTCCTTTCCGCCGGCGGCAGGCCGGAGATACAATTGTTGCTCCATTGAAATAACCATTGAATTTGCATTCGCGCGGCGCTCTCGGGCCCGCTTGAATAGATCACAGTTAGATACGTTGCAGCATGGTGACGGGGCCGGATTCGGGATCCGTCATTTGACTGCAAGGTAAAATGTTGGGAGGGCTGGCTTCTTGGCTGGGGAATACATTCTCGAAATGAATGATATCACCAAGGAATACGGTTCGAACGCCGTTCTGAAGAACGTGACGCTGAAGATCCGTCCTGGTGAGATCCATGCGCTGCTCGGCGAGAACGGTGCAGGCAAGTCCACGCTGATGAACGTCCTGTTCGGCATGCCGGTGATTCATTCCACCGGCGGCTTCAAGGGAGAGGTCATCGTGGACGGCGAAAAGACAAAGATCATGTCGCCCATGGACGCAATGACCAAGGGCATCGGCATGGTGCATCAGGAATTCATGCTGATTCCTGGCTTCACCATCACCGAAAACATCAAGCTCAACCGCGAAATCTCCAAGCCATGGCCCATCAGCCGCGTGCTGGGCAAGGAGCTGGAGATTCTGGATATGTCTGCCATGGCAGCGGATGCGCGCAAGGCGCTGGACAGCGTGGGCATCGGCATCGATGAGTACGCGCTGGTCGGCGGACTTCCGGTCGGCTACATGCAGTTCGTCGAAATTGCCCGCGAGATCGACAAGTCCGGCATGAAGCTGCTGGTGTTCGACGAGCCCACCGCCGTGCTCACCGAGAGCGAGGCACAGCAGCTGATCAAGGTCATGAAGGATATCGCGGCCAAGGGCATCGCCATCATCTTCATCACCCACCGCCTGGACGAGGTCATGAACGCCTGCGACAACATCACCATCCTGCGCGACGGCCAGCTGGTTGCCACCCGCAAAAAGACGGAGACCAGCGTGGAGGAGCTCGCAGCGCTGATGATCGGCCGCGGCGAGGACAGCATGATCAAGATCCAGGGCAAGGTCAAGCACGAGAGCGACGCCATCGCCCTGAAGGTGCGCGATCTGTGGGTCGATATGCCCGGCGAGGCCGTCAAGGGCATCGATCTGGATGTGCGCGAGGGCGAGATCATCGGCATCGGCGGCCTGGCCGGCCAGGGCAAAATCGGCCTGCCCAACGGCGTGATGGGTCTCTACCCCGCCAAGGGCGAGGTGGAGCTCTTCGGCAAGAGCCTGCCGCTGAACAATCCCAAGGCCGCGCTGAATGCTGGCCTGGCAATGGTCTCGGAGGACCGCCGCGGCGTGGGCCTGCTGCTGGATCAGTCCATCGAGGACAACATCGCCTTCAACGCCATGCAGGTGCACAACGACTTCCTGGGCGGTTTTTTGAAGCTCAAGAGCGCGCGCAGCATCCGCGCCTATGCCAACGAAATGATCAAGGAGCTGGACATCCGCTGCACCTCCGCCGCGCAGCCCACCGGCCAGCTCTCCGGCGGCAACCAGCAGAAGGTGTGCATCGCCCGCGCGCTGGCGCTCAAGCCCAAGTTTCTCTTCGTTTCCGAGCCCACCCGCGGCATCGATATCGGCGCCAAGCAGCTGGTGCTGGAGACCCTGGTTCGCCTGAACCGTGAGCAGAAGCTGACCATCGTCATCGTCTCCTCCGAGCTTCAGGAGCTGCGCTCAATCTGCGACCGCATCGCCATCGTGTCCGAGGGCAGGATCAACTGCATCCTGCGGCCTGACAGCTCTGACGCGAGCTTCGGCCTGGCGATGTCCGGCGCGAAAGTGAATGGAGGCGATCTGGCATGACACAAGCAGCTAAGAAGAAAACCGGAGCGACCAAGCGCATCATTTCGATCGTGCTGTTCGCTCTGAGCGCCGTGCTGATCATCACCTCCATCGCCGGCTTTGTCATTCGCGGCATGGATTCCACTGCCGCAAAGCTCAACGAGATGCGCACCAGCGCCGTGGTCCATGTGGCCTCCGGCGGACTGGTGGACGGCATCGCTGCGCAGGCGAACGCCGAGAAGCTCAAGGAGCTGCGCGCCCTGCCGAACTTCCGCTCCATGGGCATGGACGAGGTCAAGGCGCTCTGCGCCGAGGCCGAGGCCGCTGCGCGCGCGGAAGCTGAGGCGCTGTACAGCGACGTCAGCGGCGTGGACGCCGACGCGCTGATCGGCAAGATCGACGCGCTGGAAGTCGCGCTGGACGCGTTCAACGAGGCCGACAGCCATCAGGTCGCCGCCTACGGCGAGCTCTACACCAGCGTGTACGAGTCCGTGGCCGACTGGACCGACTTCGTTGCCGACAACGACGACGAGGCCCTGTTCGCCGCCATGACCGAGCTGGTTCCCAGCCTGGGCGAGGCGGAGAACGCAATCTACAGGGAATCCTTCGTCCGCATGGCGCGCGATCTCGCCGCCGTGGAGCTGGAGAAGGAAAACGCCGAGCTCTACGAGCAGCTCTTCAGCGCCGTGACCGCAGCGGTCGCGGACTGGTCGAGCCTTGCTGAAATCGCCGACGACGAGGCGCTGTGGGCGAAGCTGGTCGAGCTGACCCCCGAGCTGAACGGTCAGGACGCTGTTCGCGAGCAGCTGCTGACCGACGCCAAGGCGCAGATCGCCGCCGCTGCCAGCGGTGAGGTGACCGCCGAGGCCGAGGCCGAGGTTGAGGCTGCAGTGGAGACCTCCACCGAGATCGAAGTGGACTACAGCTACTTCGTGCAATCCGAGGAGCTCGTCGCCAAGGAAGGGGTCGCAATCGCTGCCTTCGACGAGTTGTGGGCTGAGTTGGTCAAGGTGATCCCGGATCTGGACGGACTTGACAAGAAGACCAAGAATTCCATCCAGGAGACGATGATGAACGTCGTCAGCTCCGGTAGCCTGGACTTCTCCACCCGCTATGACATCTACGCCGCGCAGAAGGCGGATTCCGTGCTCTCCGGCAGCACCGCCTTCCAGATCAAGCTGGCCGCCAACGCGGGCATGTACCTGATCGCGGGCGTCGCGCTGCTGCTGCTGGCGCTGGTGTACACCTTCTGGAAGCCGCTCACCCGCAAGCTGGGCGTGCCGAGGACGATCATCACCCTGTTCTTCATCTATCTGTGCCTGGCCGCTGAGATCTACAACATCAGCGTCTCCCTGATGCTGGGCAACGTGCTGGTGCGCGTGGGCATGTACGGCATTCTGGCGCTGGCCATGCTGCCGGGCATCCAGTGCGGCATCGGCCTGAACATGGGCATGACCCTGGGCTGCATCGCCGGCCTGCTCTCCGTCGTCATCTCCCTCCAGTACGACATGACCGGCGCGGGCGCGCTGATCTTCTCCTGCGTGCTGGGCGCGCTGATCGCGATTCCGCTGGGCTGGGCCTACTCCCTGCTGCTGAACCGCACCAAGGGCGATGAGATGACCATCTCCACCTACGTCGGCTTCTCCTTCGTGTCGCTGATGTGCATCGGCTGGATGCTGCTGCCCTTCACCAACACCAAGATCATCTGGCTGCTGCGCGGACGCGGACTGCGCGTCACCCACAGCCTGCTGGGCAGCTTCGCCCACCTGCTGGACAACTTCCTCGCCTTCAAGATCTTCGGCGTGGAGATTCCCACGGGCCTGCTGCTGTTCTTCCTGCTGTGCTGCTTCATCATGTGGCTGTTCTCCCGCTCCAAGGCAGGCATCGCCATGTCGGCGGCCGGCTCCAACCCGCGCTTCGCGGAGGCCAGCGGCATCAACGTGGATCGCATGCGCACCCTGGGCACCATCCTCTCCACGATGATCGCAGCGATCGGCATCGTCGTCTACTCCCAGGCCTTCGGCTACGCACAGCTCTACACGGCGCCCCGCCAGCTGGGCTTCATCGCCGCTTCCGCCATCCTGATCGGCGGCGCGACGGTCTCCAAGGCCAAGGTCAGCCACGTCATCATCGGCGTGTTCCTGTTTGAAGGCGTGCTGGCGCTGGGTCAGCAGATCGCCAACGCTGCCGTTGCGGGCGGCGGCCTGTCCGAGGTCATGCGCATCATGATCTCCAACGGCATTATCCTGTATGCGTTGACGCAGTCTGGAGGTGCTTCTCGTGACTAATCGTAACATCGGCAAGACCGTTACCGACAACCTCAAGAAATACGCGGTCACTTACCTGTTCATCGCCATCAGCGTGCTGTTCATCATCGTATCCGGCCTGGATATGAACTACGTGTGCAGCCAGCTGCTGCTGCGCCTGAACCGCAACGCCTTCATCGTGCTGGCGCTGATCATCCCGATCATCGCCGGCATGGGCATCAACTTCGCCATCACCATCGGCGCGATGGCGGCGCAGATCGGTCTGCTGCTGACGATCAACTGGGAAATCACCGGCTTCGCCGGCATTCTGGTGGCCGCAGCCGTCACTCTGCCCCTGGCGCTGTTCTTCGGCTTCCTGATCGGCAAGCTGCTCAACAAGATGAAGGGTCAGGAGACCATCGGCTCCCTGATCCTCGGCTACTTCGCCAACGGCGCTTACCAGCTGCTGTTCCTGTTCATCTTCGGCTCGATCATTCCGCTGAACGACAACGTGACCATCGTCGGCTCCTCCGGCGTGCAGAACACCCTGAACCTGACCGGTTCCACGGGCCTGTACATGGCAGTGGACGGCATCCTGCAGGTTCCCTTCATGATCGCGCTGTACGTCGTCTGCGCGGCGATCATCCTGTGGAGCGTCATGAAGTACCTGCGCAAGAAGACAAGCGTTAAGAAGATGGCCACCTCCATCGCCATCGCGGCAGTGATCGCCATCGTCTTCTCCATTCCGGCCATCTCCAACATCTTTAGCGGTGCGAACGGCGGCCGCAGGATCACCGTTCCGGTGGTCACCTGGATCTTCGTGCTGCTGCTGTGCGTGTTTAACACCTTCATCATGAAGACCCGCCTGGGCCAGAAGTTCCGCGCGGTGGGCCAGAACCGCACCGTCGCGAACTCCTCCGGCATCAACGTCGACCGCACCCGCGTGATCGCCATCATGATCTCCACGGTGCTGGCGGGCTGGGGCCAGATCCTGTTCATGCAGAGCGACGGCATCGGCACCTTCCAGACCTACGCCGCTCACGAGCAGGTGGGTCTGTACGCCGGCGCGGCCATCCTGGTCGGCGGCGCATCCATCGACCGCGCCACCAACCTGCAGGCGCTGATCGGTACCTTCCTGTTCCACTCGCTGTTCATCACCGCCCAGAGCGCCGCTTCCAACATGTTCGGCGACGCGGCGGTCGGCGAGTACTTCCGCGCCTTCCTCAGCTACGGCGTCATCGCGCTGGCGCTGGTGCTCTACGCGTGGCGCGGCGCCCAGCAGCGCAAGGCCGACAGCCTGCGCCTGGAGTCCGACAGCAAGGCCAAGGTTGCCAAGAAGAAATAAGTTATCCATATGGGGTTCCGCAGTTCGCGGAGCCCCTTTTCTATTGAAAAAGGCTGGTCGTTGCGCTATAATATCAGAAACCAAACAAATTCACACACGAGGTAAGATTTCATGTTCACTACCGACGCACACTGCGACACGCTCTATGAAATGACCCTGAAGGGCAGGAAATTTGAGGACTGCCAGATCACGCCCCAGCGCCTGCGCGCGGGCAACATCTCCCTCCAGACCTTCGCCATGTTTACCAGCTACCGCACCGGCCACCCCTACGAGGACGGCGTGGCGATGAAGGCGACCTTCAAGCGCCTGCCGCTGCCCACGCTCTGCGGCCAGCTCCCCGAGGAGATGCCTGCGGAGCCCACGGCCATCCTCGCCTGCGAGGGCGGCGAGATGCTCAAGGGCGACCTGAATGTGCTGGCGGAGTTCGATGACGACGTGCGCCTGCGGCTGCTCACCCTCACCTGGAACATTTAGAACGAGATAGGCACCGCCGCAAATGTGAACCCCACCCACGGTCTGAAGCCCTTCGGCGTCGAACTGCTTGCCGAGATGGATCGCCGGGGCATCTGCGCCGACGTGTCCCACCTGAACGAGGCCGGCTTCTGGGACGTGATGCGGCACGCCAAGCTGCCGCCGGTGGCATCCCACTCCAACTGCCGCTGGCTGTGCGACGTGCCCCGAAACCTGTGGAAGGATCAGGTGCAGGCCATCATCGAGCGCGGCGGCTTCATCGGCGTGAACTTCTA
>CAMBWJ010000077.1 GCA_945871545.1 uncultured Clostridia bacterium
GGGTGCGCCGCTTAAGAAGGCTTCCACGTTCTTCACGGCGATGTCCATCAGGCGTTCGCGGGCCTCGAAGGTGGCCCAGGCGATGTGGGGCGTGAGGAACATGTTCTTTGCACCCAGCAGCGGGCTGTCGGCGGGGATGGGCTCCACGGTGGACACGTCCGCACCGGCGGCGTACACCTTGCCGCTCTCCAGCGCCGCGCGCAGGTCGGCGTCGTTGACCACGGGGCCGCGGGAGGTGTTGATCAGGATCACGCCGTCCTTCATCTTCGCGATGGTGTCGCGGTTGATGAGGTTCTTCGTCTCCGGGAACAGCGGGCAGTGCAGGGAGATCACGTCGCTGCGCGCAAGCAGCTCGTCCAGCGACACGCACTCGGGATCGCGGGGCGTGCGGGTCCAGGCGATCACGTTCATGCCGAAGCAGCGGGCGATTTCCGCCACCTTGTGGCCAATGCGGCCGTAGCCCACGATGCCCATGGTCTTGCCCGCCAGCTCGATCAGCGGGGTGTCCCAGAAGCAGAAGTCCGCATTGGCGCTCCAGCGCCCGGCGTGCACGGCCTGACTGTGGTGGCCCACATTGTGGCAGATCTCCAGCAGCAGCGCAAACACCAGCTGCGCCACGGAATCGGTGGAATAGGCGGGGATGTTGGTCACCACCACGCCCAGCTCTTTGGCGGCGGCCACATCCACCACATTGTAGCCGGTGGCCAGCACGCCGATGTACCTGAGCTTCTTCGCACCTGCGATCAATTCGCGGTTCAGCACAGCCTTGTTGGTCAGCACCAGCTCCGCATCGGCGATGCGCGCGGCGATCTGGTCTGCGGGGGTGCGGTCATACACGGTCAGCTCGCCCAGGGCCTCCAGCGGCGCCCAGCTCAGGTCGCCGGGATTGGCGGCGTAGCCGTCGAGAACGACAATTTTCATGGAAAATCTCCTTTGATGCGGTATTTCCTCTCTATTATACGCCCGGACGCGCTTTCTTGCAAGGAAAATGAATTCTACACAAACTTAATCGACCGGTCATCTTGGCGGGGTATAATATTCCCGTATGAACGACTGAGGATGCGAGGTGCCGCCATGAACCGCCCGTTGGATTTTCGTCTGAGCAACTATCACACCCACACTGTGCGCTGCCAGCACGCCGCGCCGGATGCGGAGGAGGCCTACGTGCAGCAGGCGATCCGCAGCGGCTACGAGATTCTGGGCTTCGCCGACCACAGCGCCTGGCCCTACAAGTCGGATTTCGTGGCCGACATGCGCATGCGCCTGGACGAGCTGGACGGCTACGTGGAGGCGGTGCACGCCCTGCGGGAGCGCTATGCGGGGCAGATTCGCGTGCACTGCGCCATGGAGTGCGAGGCCTTCCCGGAGTTCTATCCCTGGCTGCGTGCGATCAAGGCGGAGAAGGACATGGACTATTTCATCCTGGGCAACCACTACGACACCAGCGACGAGAACAACAGCGGCGCGTACTTCGGGCGCTGCCGGGATGGCCGCACGGCCTACCGCTACATGGAGACCACCATCGCCGGCATGGAGAGCGGACTGTTCGCCTACCTGGCCCACCCCGACTTGTTCCTGCACCGCTATCCCTACTTCGATGCGGACGCAAAGCGCGTCTGCCGGGAGCTGTGCGCGGCGGCGAAGCGCCTGCACCTGCCGCTGGAGTACAACCTGCTGGGCCACAAGCGCAGCCCGGGCAGCCGGGCGCAGGGCTTCGTGGGCTACACCAGCCCGGAGTTCTGGGAGATCGCGGCGGAGGAGGGCGGTCTGCGGGCCATCATCGGTGTGGATGCCCATGCGGCGGCAGATCTGGACTGCCTGGATACCTACGTGGAGGTTCGCAGGCGCCTTCAGGGCATGGGCGTCGAGGTGCTGGACGTGCTCGAGGAAATCGAAGAGGCGCAATAAAAAATGATCCTTCGGCTTGACCGAGGGATCATTTTATCTGTGGAAATCACGCGAAGAGGTTGAAGCCCGTGGTGACGCCCATGTAGAGGAAATAGGCCACGATGCAGACCATCAGGGAGATGGCCATGGTGGTGCGCACCTTGGGAATCTTGCGCAGGCCCTGCTTCTCGATGATGTTCGGGATGAGCATCGCGATCACCACGGCGGCGATCAGGGAGAAGGAGAAGCCGCTCTGCTCCTTGCCTGCGTTGAAGATGCCGTCCCAGAACAGCGCAAGGCTGGCCAGCACGCCCAGCACCGCGCCGCAGATGCGCTGGGCGAGGTTCCAGGTCTTGTCGTCCATCTTGGCGATGTAGCGCTGAAACGCGGTCATGTCGGAGTCTGCCAGTATGCTGTCCTGAAGCTCCTCCTCGGAGAGCGTGGGTTCCGGGTCGGGTTCAAAGCTGGCGTCGCGTTCCTCGTAAACGGGCTTGTTGTCTCTGTCTTCCATGTTCGGCCTCCATTGATGTGTGGATACCTCTATTATGCACGAAACCGGGCCTGTGCGCAAGTGTTTTTTTCAGATTGGGGCTGCATCGTCGGGCTGAATGGGCTGGACGGCGCAGGGCGCGTCACTGGCGCAGCCGTTGATCTCCCGGTAGATGTCCTGCATCTCCCGGTCGAGGGCGGCGCTGGCCTCGGCGCAGTGCTGGAGCCTGCGGCGCAGCTGCTGGGTGGTCTCGTGGTTGGACTTGTAGCGCAGCTGGTGCTCCAGCGAGGCCCAGAAGTCCATGGCGATGGTGCGGATCTGCACCTCCACCGGTACCAGCTCGGTGTGGCTGGACAGAAACACCGGGATGCGGATCACCAGGTGCAGGCTGCGGTAGCCGGACTCCTTGGGGTTCTCGATGTAGTCCCTGCGGTGCACGAACTCCACGTCGCGCTGGCGCTGCAGAAGGTCGGCGATGCGGTAGATGTCGTCCAGGTAGTTGCACACGATGCGCACGCCGGCGATGTCGTTCAGGTTGGCCTCGGCGGCCTCCAGCGTCTGGGGCAGGCCCTTGCGCGCCAGCTTCTTCATCATGCTCTGGGGGCTCTTCAGGCGGGAATCGATGTGGTGGATGGGGTTGTGGGCGTAGCGGGTGCGGAATTCCTCGTCCAGGATCTCCACCTTGGTGCGCACCTCCCGCACGGCTGCGGAATAGAGCTGCATCATTTCCCGATATTGCTGCTGAAACGCCGCTGCGGTGGGCGTGTCAGGAATCATCATTGCGTTGTCCATGTGTCATAAATCCTCCACCGATTATTTTACCTGTTTCGTATGAACTTTTTTTAAACTATTTCTTTCCAATTTCAAACGAATTGAGGGACTCGCATATTCGGGCAAAATCATGTATAATAGGGATGGTTCACACTCGGTTTATACGCCGCGGCTAAAATGGAGCCAAATGAGGTGAGAAAATGTTTCATATCTTGGTGGTTGAGGACAACGACAACACCCGCAAGCTGATGCAGGCGGTGCTCTCACAGAACGGCTACGAGCCGATTCCCGCCCGGGACGGAATTGAGGCGCTGGAGGTGCTGGACCGCAAGCACGTGGATTTGATCGTGCTGGACATCATGATGCCGCGCATGGACGGCTACGAGTTCACCGAGACCCTGCGCGCCTCCGGCTGCGAGATCCCGATTCTGATGGTCACGGCCAAGGAGAAGCCCGCAGACAAGCACAAGGGCTTCATCATCGGCACGGACGACTACATGGTCAAGCCCGTGGACGAGGATGAGATGTTGCTGCGCATCGCCGCGCTGCTGCGGCGCTCCCGCATCGTAAACGAGCACCGGCTGGAGATCGGAAACACGGTGCTGGACTACGATTCCCTCACCGTCACCAGCGACGAGGGCGTGGCGGAGCTGCCGAAGAAGGAGTTCATGCTGCTGTTCAAGCTGCTCTCCTATCAGAACAAGATCTTCACGCGCCGCCAGCTGATGGACGAGATCTGGGACATGGACAGCGAGTCCGACGAGCGCACCGTGGACGTGCACATCAACCGCCTGCGCGATCGCTTCCGCAGGAACAACGATTTTGAGATCGTCACCGTGCGCGGCCTGGGCTACAAGGCGGTGAAGCGCGGATGAAGCGCCGCAGGAAGGATGCGCCCCGGAGGAAGCGCCGCGGCGCGGGGGAGAACGCCTCTCTGGGCCACCTGCTGACCTTCTTTCTGCTGGCGATCCTGATCAACGCGGGCCTGATGACCAGCACCAGCTACATGCTGCTGCTGCGCACGGGCGTGATGCAGCCGCTGATGCGCTTTGCGCTGTGGCCGCTGCTGCTGGTGCTGCTGTGCATCCTGTTCGCGGTGCTGCTGGCGGCGGGCTTCGGCGGGCGGCAGCTGCGCCCCATCCATCGGGTGAACGATGCGATGAAGAAGGTCTCCCAGGGCGACTTCAGCATCCGCCTCAACGAGGAGGACAGCGTGGGCGAGATCCGGGAGCTGATCACCAGCTACAACCACATGGCCGAGGAGCTGAGCAGCATCGAGCTGTTCCGCACGGACTTCATCAACAACTTCAGCCACGAGTTCAAGACGCCCATCGTGTCCATCCGTGGCTTCGCCAAGCAGCTGGAGCGCGACGACCTCACCGACGCCCAGAGACGGGAGTATACCCGCATCATCGTGACCGAGTCCGAGCGCCTGGCGAACATGTCGGCCAACGTGCTGCTGCTGACGAAGCTGGAGAACCAGCAGATCGTCACCAACAAGCGCCGATACAGCTTGGACGAGCAGCTGCGCAACTGCATCCTGCTGATGGAGAAGCAGTGGTCGGACAAGGAGCTGGATCTGCGTCTGGATCTGGACGAGCTGAGCTACGTGGGTGACGAGGAGATGATGTCCCACATCTGGGTCAACCTCATCAACAACGCCATCAAGTTCTCGCCCCAGGGCGGCGTGCTGGAGGTGGGCTGCATGCAGGTGCAGTCCTTCATCGTCGTGCGCGTCACCGACCACGGCGAGGGCATGGATGCGGGCACGCAGGCGCGCATCTTTGAAAAGTTCTATCAGGGCGATTCCGCCCACGCCACCGAGGGCAACGGCCTGGGCCTGTCGCTGGCCAAGCGCATCGTGGATCTCTGCGGCGGCAAGATCGCCGTGGACAGCGCGCCCGGACAGGGCACCACCTTCTCCGTCTACCTGCCGGTGGAGGAAGAGGAACGCTGACCCGCACCGGGCAAGCGTTGCGCGATTTGAGGGAGGGGGATTTGTTCATGTCGCTGGTACTGAATCATCAGCTGCGGGAACAGATGGAACATGACACAATGTCGTTTCCGATCAGCTACTTCGACAACGAGCTTCCGACGCTTCCTGACCGGGTCGTACCCCTGCACTGGCATCCGGAATTGGAGTTCGTCTCTGCTGTCTGCAATGAACTGAGCTTTCAGATCGGCTTGGAGCGCGTTGCGCTTCAGGCGGGAGAGAGCATCCTCATCAACAGCAACATGCTTCATGGAATCCGGCAGATGAGCGGCGGCGATTGCGATCCGATGCCGAACATCGTCTTTTCCCCTTCGCTGGTTTCACCTGAGAGCAGCCTAGTCTATCAGAAGTACATCCTTCCCATACTCCGCTGCGACGAGCTTCCCTATGTGATCCTTGGTGCCGCGGAGGATTGGCAGAGCGAGGCAAACTGCCTGCTGTCGCGGGTGTACGACTGCTCAAAGAGACAGGATGCCTGCTATGAAATGTCCGTTCAACGCGATTTGAATTGTATTTTCGAGCTGCTGTTTCTGAACTTGGGTAAATTGCCGAGACATCCGATGACGCGCTTTCAGCTTGCCATGCAGATCCGCATTCAGCAGATGCAGACCTATATTTCCTCCCACTTTGCGGAGCAGATCGGCCTGAGCGACATTGCCGCATCCGCAAACATCAGCCGCAGCGAGGCAAACCGCTGCTTCAATAGCTATATCGGAATATCTCCGATGGAAGCGCTGCTTCGGCACCGCCTCCGCGTCGCGCAGAAGCTGCTTCTGGAAACGGGCCTGCCGCTGCGGGAAATCAGCTGCATGTGCGGCTTCAACTCCGAGAGCTACTTTTCCCGCTGTTTTTGCAGGATGTACGATTGTTCTCCCGGCAGCTTTCGCAGCATGAGAAAATAGTTCATAAAATTTGGCATTTGTTGCATTGAAATATACTATTTGTAGGAATATAATTCCTTTCAGGATATTTTGAAAGGAAGTTTGCTCTATGATGATTGATGGAAACTCTACGGAAAAGGAAGCGCTGCGTCAGGCGCGTCTGGGCAACATGGCGGAGTGCTATCGTCTTGAAGCTGAGTTTATCGAGGAATTTCACGAAGCCTGCAATGACAGCGATCACTGCCCCTGTGCGGTAGCGTGCAGATGGCATGGAAAATGCAAGGAGTGCGTGGCGATTCATCGTGCGCACATGGATCATCTGCCCAACTGCCTGCATCCTCTGGTGAATGCGAAACTGTGTGCGCTGTCGGAACTGACAGAGCATACGGTTGCGTTTGAAATCAACCCGCCGGAGAAGCCGCTATTGAAAAAGTAAGGCATGGACGAGAAAAAGCTGGCGGAGTAGCTATTTTGCCTGTGTATTCTTGCTGGTTTCGATGCAGACCACTTGCATATTCAACATTTCTGTATTATTATTCCAGTTCAAAGGAGAACTTTCATGCAGAACAAGTACAATCGCACCATGTACGCCTGCTTCGTGGGCTACGTCGTGCAGGCCATCGTAAACAACTTCGTGCCGCTGCTGTTTCTCACCTTTCACTCAAGCTACGGCATTCCGCTGTCGAAGATCACCCTGCTGGTGACGGTCAACTTCCTGCTGCAGCTGTGCGTGGACGCGCTGTCGGTGCTGGTGGTGGATCGGATGGGCTACCGCCCGATGGCGGTGCTGGCGCACGTGTGCTCCGCTGCGGGTCTGATTCTACTGGCGGTGCTGCCCGAGGCGCTGGGCGACCCCTTCGTGGGCCTGCTGATCGCGCTGGCAGTGTACGCACTGGGCGGCGGCCTGCTGGAGGTGCTCATCAGCCCCATCGTGGAGGCCTGTCCCACTGACAACAAGGAGAAGGCCATGAGCCTGCTGCACTCCTTCTACTGCTGGGGCCACATGGGCGTGGTGCTGCTCTCCACGTTGTTCTTTGCGATCTTCGGCATTCAGCACTGGAAGATCATGGCGATCCTCTGGGCGCTGATTCCCATCCTCAACGGAATCGCCTTCCTGCGCGTGCCCATCGCGCCGCTGATCGAGGGCGGCGAGCGCGGCATGAAGCTGGGCGAGCTGGCGCGCAACAAGCTGTTCTGGCTGTTCATGGTGGCCATGATGTGCGCCGGGGCCAGCGAACAGGCGGTGAGCCAGTGGGCCTCGGCCTTTGCGGAGATGGGTCTGGGGGTCAGCAAGACCCTGGGCGATCTGATGGGCCCGATGCTCTTTGCGCTGATGATGGGCCTGGCCCGGGCGATCTACGGCAAGTATGGCGACCGCATCAAGCTGGAGAAGTTCATGCTGCTGAGCTGCATGCTGTGCGTCGCGTCCTACCTGATCACGTCTCTCAGCCCCTGGCCGGCGCTGGGCCTGATCGGCTGCGGCATCTGCGGCTTCTCGGTGGGCATCTTCTGGCCGGGCACCTTCTCCA